>CAYRRL010000118.1:0-8040 GCA_964426665.1 uncultured Ferruginibacter sp.
TCCACATTGTGATGGGCGTTGCATCTTTCTTCGGCATGTTTGCCGGTGTATACCATTGGTTCCCTAAAATGTATGGCCGTTACCTGAATAATACTATGGCATATATCCATTTTTGGGTAACAATGGTTGGCGCTTATTTAATTTTCTGGCCAATGCACTATCAGGGGCTTTCAGGTGCGCCACGCCGCTATTATGATATTTCTATGTGGGAATCATTTAAGCAATTTGATGGATTGAATGAATTTATAAGTTTTGTGGCCATGATTGTGTTTGCAGTGCAGCTGTTGTTTGTGTTTAACTTCTTCTACAGCATTTTTAAAGGAAGGAAAGTTACAAGCACCAACCCATGGGGCGCTAACACATTAGAGTGGACAACACCATTGCGCCCTGGCCATGGCAATTGGCCTGGCGAAATTCCCGAAGTGCACCGTGGCGCTTACGACTATGGAAAAGACGGAAGGGAATTTATAATGCAGACCGAGCCGGTAGGTGAGCATGAGAGCCACCATTAAGCAAAGCGCAAAAGAAAAAATTAGTTCATTAAAAATACAGCCTCTCTTTTAAAATGATTTTTTATTGAGCAAGGCGGGGCTTATGTCGAAAGAGAACAACACCATAACCAACTCAGTTTCGTTTGCGTTGGCAACTAAAGTGAAGGATTATTTTCAACTGATAAAATTCACTTTAAGTTTCATGGTGGTGTTTAGTACAGTGGTTTGTTTTTTAATAGCACCTAACGAATTGCACTATTCAAGGCCGAAAGTGCTGTCAGTTCTTTTACTTTTTGCAGGAGGCATGTTGGTTACAGGTTCTGCCAATGCAATAAACCAGGTAGCAGAAAAAAATACCGATGCCAAAATGAAACGCACTGCCAACAGGCCGGTGGCCAGCGGCAGAATGAGTGCGAATGAGGCAATAACATTTGCAATAGTTGCCGGGGTGGCTGGGTGTTTTGTTTTATGGTATTTTTTTAATTGCCAATCGGCGCTAACGGGGCTGGCGAGCCTTTTTTTATATGGCTTTATTTATACGCCGCTAAAAAAAGTGAACTCAATTGCCGTGTTGGTTGGCGCAATACCGGGTGCAATACCTTGCCTTATTGGCTGGATTGCTGCTTATGGAAGCCAGCCGGTTGAATGGGCTGGGGGCTGGATATTGTTCGGAATACAGTTCCTGTGGCAGTTCCCTCATTTTTGGGCAATAGCATGGATAGCGCACCAGGATTATACAACAGCTGGGTTTAAACTATTGCCCGGCGACAAAGGACCAACAAAATTCACTGCATTGCAAACGGTGGTTTACAGTGCATTGATGATACCTTTTGGCTTATTGCCGTATTATATGGGCATAGCCGGCATAGCAAGTTTATGGGTTGTGTTGTTTTGCAACTTGTGGATGGTAGCAGTAAGCATAAAATTGTTTATTAAGATGGATGCAAAGAGCGCAAGGATGGTGATGTTCAGTTCTTATTTCTATTTAATGATTGTGTTGCTGGCTTTGTTTGCAGACAGGGCGGCTCAGCACACATAAAAATAAATTTCGCCTTGGCGAATGGAGGGCAATATGAGCACAGTGGCAATGGAGCAAAGAAAAAAAATACATCCGCATAAGTTTACCCTTTGGGTGGCTATTGCAAGTATATTGATGATGTTTGCTGGTTTGACAAGCGCTTACATCGTAAAAAAGAACCAGGGCAATTTTTTAAATTTTGAATTGCCTTTGGCTTTTTGGTACAGCACGGCAGCAATCATTGCAAGCAGTGTTACTATCTGGATGGCGCAGAAGAAATTTAAGGCCCGGGAGATGGCAGCTTACAGGAAGCTCATAACAGTAACTTTTATTTTAGGGCTTTTGTTTGTAGCGCTTCAGGCAGTTGGTTTTTGGGAGTTGTACAAAAGTGGCCTGGGGCTGAAAACAAATGTATCAGTTTCTTTTTTGTATGTGATAGTGATGCTTCATGCATTGCATGTGCTGGGTGGCGTAATAGCTTTGCTGGTAATGTTTTTGAAAACATTCAGGGTAAAATCAAAAAGCTATAACAGCGTGCCGGTGGAAGTAATGGCAACATACTGGCACTTTGTAGATTTTTTGTGGCTGTATTTATTAGTGTTTTTACTGGCAGTGAAGTAGCTGAAAGCTAAAAGCAAATAACCTTTGGCAATATAAAATAACAAACAACGATTAACGAATAACATATAACTAAGTATGTCAACAGCAGTAATGCACAAGGAAACAAAATGGTGGGGCGGCGGGCGCAGCCCGTTCAATGCAAGCTATGGCAAAGTGATGATGTGGTATTTCTTAATGAGCGATGCCTTCACCTTTGGCGCTTTCCTGATCAGCTACGGAACCATCCGCTTCAGCCAAAACTTTTGGACAGACCCCAACAAGGTTTTTAATTCTTTCCCAGGTTTTCATGGAATGGATTTGCCTTTGGCTTTTGTGAGCTTGATGACTTTTATTTTGATTGCAAGCTCTGTTACGATGGTGCTGGCTGTGCATGAGGGCCACAAGATGAACAGGAAGGGCGTGGAGAAGTATATGATACTAACCATTATCGGAGGGTTTGCATTTTTGGCTTGCCAGGCTTGGGAATGGACACACTTATTAACCGGAGACCATATTGCATTGCTTGGCAATGGCACATTGGATGTAGTGCCAACTACTGTAAAACTAAACCCCTGGGGTGCCGCAGTAGACCATGGCGCTGTTGCAGCAGCTTTGCAAACAACGCCGCATGACCAGTTGGTAAATATTGCTTCCACTTTAGGCCACGGTGGCGAGGCGCACCATGACATGTCATCATTGTCAAATTCAGAATTAATTGATACAATTACCAAAGCGAATATCCATGTGAACCATACCGGGCCTATTGCATTTGGCGGCTATTTCTTCGGCATTACCGGTTTCCATGGCTTCCACGTATTTAGCGGCGTAGTAATAAATGTGGTAATGTGGATTAAAACAAGGCTTGGCCATTTTGATGAGCGTGGGCATTATGAAATGATTGAAAAAGCAGGCTTGTACTGGCACTTTGTAGATTTGGTATGGGTATTTGTTTTCCTGTGTTTCTACCTTATCTAATTAATAAATTGAAGTTTTTAAAATTATAACAGAGTATTTATGAGCGATAATCATCATGAGCATAATGTAGCTTCCCCGGAAATAACTTTTGCACATGCACCAGCAGAAGGGACAGGGCGCATTTGGAAAATATTTTGGCTGTTAAGCGTTGTAACAATTATTGAACTTATCTTAGGCTTTGGCCTTGCCAAGCATTGGTATGGAAGCGATGGCATGATACTTTTTGTAAAAGGCGTTATCTGCATTTTGTCTTTTGCAAAAGCATATTACATTGTATCGGTGTTTATGCACCTCGGCGATGAAATACGCAACTTCATTATGACTATTGTGGTGCCTCTTTGTTTGTTTATCTGGTTTATAATTGCGTTTCTCTGGGATGGTGATAGCTGGAAGAAGCTCCGCAATAAATATAGCGGCGAACCTGTTAAAACAGAGCAGGCTGCGCCTGTGCATAAGCAAGGGGCGAAAGATTAATAAACAAGATTCTATCATATTTTAAAACCACCATATTCTATCAAATGGTGGTTTTTTATTGGCAGTATTTGAGCGCCGCTAACTAAATTTGCGTGCTAAAAGAAAAGTGCAAGTATGAACAAGGGAGCCATTTTTGGTATTTTGCTGGCAACAGTGCTTCCGCTCTGCGGCTATATAGCAGTAAAGTATTACAGCGAGCGGTCAGTGCAAATGCCGCCAAAATTTTTTTATGATGGGGTTGACACTATAAAAAACGCAGGCAAGATAACCACTGATACTGCCTGGCACAAAGTAAAAAGCATTGCCTTTACAAACCAACTGGGCCAAACGGTTACGTTAGATTCAGCAAAAGGCAAAATTATTGTAATTGATTTTTTCTTTAGCCGCTGCCCAAATATTTGCCCCGGGCTTGCTTTAAAAATGAAAAGGCTGCAGCAATCATTTGCCAGCCGCAGCGACAGTATAGTTCAATTCATTTCCATCAGTGTTGACCCAGAGCATGACTCTGTGCCGCAGTTAAGGAAATTTGCAGACAGGTACACAACCAACCACAACAACTGGTGGTTTGTAACGGGCAACAAAAAAGAGATTTATGACTTCGCTTTAAATGAATTAAAGGCAAGTATTGCGGATACAGAAGTTGACACGGCATTTATCCATACTGAGAACTTCTTTTTGCTCGACAAACACCGCACAGTCCGTGGCTGGTATAATGGCTTTGATGATGCGAAACAGGCAAAACTGGTAAGGGATATTCCTTTATTGATGCTTGAAAAAGAAAAGAAAAAAAGCTTCGGGGAATTTTTAAAAGAATTGTTTGGGGGAGGCTGAGTTCAAATAGGCAACAGGCAAAAAATGAACAACGATACAAAATAGCAAATAGCCATACAAATCATCCCGATAGCTATCGGGATTAATTATAAAACAATCCCTATAAAAAAATCAACATAATTAATCTCCATTATGCTCACTCCTTCCCTCCAAAAAAACGACACCAAAGCAAAGCGGCTGATTGGTATTTTTTCAGCGATTGTTTTTTTAGCCGTTACTGTATTGGGCAAGTACAATCTTGCAGGCAAAGCACAATTGGGTTTTGATGTGCATATTTTCGCTTTGATAAACGCAGCTATCAATGCTATTGTTGCATTGCTGCTTATTGCAGGCTTGTATTTTGTAAAACAAAAAAATTTAAAAACGCATAAGTCCATCATGATGGCAGCAATGGTATTGTCGATTTTCTTTTTGGTTTCCTATATCTGCCACCATCTGTTTGCAGGCGACACCATGTATGGCGATACCGACGGCATAAAGGGCTTAAGCGATGCCGAGAGGAAAGCAGCCGGAAGCAGCCGCACTGTTTACCTTGCCATATTGCTTACGCATATACCGCTTGCCGGGCTGGCGCTTCCATTTATTTTGTTTGCAGCATACAGGGCTTTAACAGGCGAATACGAGAAACATAAAAAATTGGCAAGGGTTATTTGGCCAGTTTGGTTTTATGTAGCTGTTACTGGCGTGGTTGTTTATTTAATGATAAACCCTTATTATAAGTAATGCAACAGCAAAGCACATTAAGGAGTTTGCAAATTTTGCACAGCGCTATGCTGGCAGGGCAGTTAATCTTTGCAGGCATTGCGGTGTTTTTAAAATACAACAATATTTTCCCTTCTTCGCTTGTTGGCAATGATAACCTGCTGCAAGTAACAGCACTGGCTGTTTCCTTTGGAGGTTTTTTTATTGGGTCTTCTATTTTTAAAAGAAAAATTGCAGAAGCAAGGGATATTGCTACCAGCATGAAAGAAAAGGCTGGTGTTTTCCGTTCCGCCAGTATTATTCAATGGGCTTTGCTGGAAGCGCCTGTGCTTGTGTGCATCATCTTTTTTTTGTTGGTTGGCAACTATGCTTTTATTGCATTGGCAGCAGCATTGATGCTTTGGTTTTTTTTAGCCCGCCCTTCAAAAATGAAAACAATGTTGTTGTTGCGGTTGAGCGAAGAAGAGATGGAGCGCTTCTAAGAAGTTAGCTTTTCTTTTCCACTACAATCTTCATCGGGCTTATATAAGTAACCAATACGTTTAGCCTGTCCCCAATTTTTATGGATGGCTTTGTTTCTCCTTTTGCAACAGCAATCTTCGCCTGTATTTTATTATTGAAAAGATTAATGAAAATGCCAAAAGGCGTTATTTTATAAACAATGCCTTCTGCAACAGTTTTGTTTTTATAATGCAACAAGGCTGTTTTATATTCAGGGATAAATTGGCTTTTATAAAGAGAGGCAGTTACAGCATTAGGCTTATCAATATTATTCAATTTAAAAAACACAGGCTCGTTCATGTGGCTTTCGTGTGGCGGCAGTTCCCACGGCGAAAGCAAAAGCGGGAATAAAATATAACTGCCGGTTTCTTTTACAAAAAAACCGCCATCTGCCTTTTTTAAATAGCCAACAAACCTGTTTTCAGTTTTGGCTTTGTTGAGCAAATTGCTGAAGGCATTATTAAAGCGGAATTCAATAAGCCCTGCCACCATCTTATCGCCTTTGGCAGAAGGGATAATGGCGAAGCTCACTTCGTCCCCAATGCGGAAGCTGTGCATTTTTTTTATGGCTTTTATCCCTTTCAGCCTTGCCTGTTCCTGTTCGCTGATGTTGCCATTGATGGTTTTTGTTTTGCCATTGGCTATATATTCAATAGTGGCATATTGCTTTTCGTGATGGATAAAAGTAATGGTGCCGGTAAGAGTTTGTTTATCCATAAATTTTATATGAAAAAAACCAACAGAAAACTGATTAAACGAATAATCACAGATATATTCCGTGTAAATCCCTCAAATCCGTGTTGTCCGTGTTCCTGTATTTTTTGATTATAATTATAAAGCTAACTCTACCGCAGGGTCCCAAAATATTTTTTCAAAACCCACAATCTTGTCATCCTTTACTTCTATCTTTTCCTTCCTCAGTAATTCCTCCATCAAGGTTGGTGTTTCAAAATGGTGCTTGCCGCTGAGCATGCCGTTCCTGTTTACCACTCTTTGTGCAGGCACTTTGGGTTTGGCAAGGCTTGATGCATTCATTGCCCAGCCAACCATTCTTGCGCTCAGCTTTGTGCCAAGATAGTTTGCAATAGCGCCGTAGGATGTAACACGACCTTTGGGTATTTGCCTTACTACATCATACACGTCTTCAAAAAAAGAATAAGATGGGGCTTTGGGCTTTTCCCTGCTGGCATCTTTAATTTTTTTTGTTAGCTTTTTTGCGCCGGCAACTTTCTTCATGTTATTTCTTTTTTATTTCAGTATTGCTAAGCAAAGCGCTTCGCTTAGGCTCCGGTACATTTACATAATTGTATGGGCAGTGCCTGCAGCCATTGCCACAGCAAAAGCCTTTACCTAAATGGAACTTTTCTGTAAGCACCATATAACCTTCTTCATTGTAATAAAAATCTTCTCCCTCAACCAGCCTGCTCATGATTTTCTTCTTTGTTTTCTGTTGACTTTAAAATTTCCTGTAGTAATTGGTCTTTGTCTTCTATCTGTTCAGGCAATGCAAATTTCAAATAAAATACTTTGTTGTGCCCTGCAATATCCAGCAACTCATAATGCGTTTTAATTTTTAATACTTCATTTTCAGTTTGTGCATATACATTATCATATTCTTCAACGCAGTTCAATTGATAAAGTTCAATTACTTTTTTTGTAAAGGCATACAATGCAGGCGAATCTGTTTTTAAATGGATATAGCCATCTGGTTTCAATACCTGCTGATAATAACGGAGAAAAATTGGGTGCGTCAATCTTTTCTTTGCCCTTGATGTACGCAGTTGAGGGTCTGGGAAGGTTATCCATATTTCTGATACCTCGCCCTTTGCAAAATAATTCGGGAGCATACCAATTTGGGTCCGCAAAAAAGCTGCGTTAGTTAATTTTTCTTCCAGGCATTTTTTAGCCCCGGCATAAATGCGGTTGCCCTTTACATCCACGCCAATAAAATTTTTATCGGCAAACATCCTTGCCATGCCCACAGTGTATTCCCCTTTTCCGCAAGCCAGTTCAAGCACTAAAGGGTTATTGTTTTTAAAATGGGTTACCCATTGCCCCTGCATATTTTCAGGGTATTCCATCACATTGCTAAATGTTTTTATAGCATTAAAACGCAGCAGTTTCTTTTGTCCCATAAGGGGGCAAATATACAAGTTGTAGGGAAGGCAATAGGCAAGGGGCAAAGGGGGCAAGTTGGCAAAGAAGCAAATATTCAAAACAGCAAAATGGCAAGTTGGCAATCATACGAATCATCCTGGCAGCAATCGGGATTAAGCAAAAAAAATTTCATTCATGCCTGCAACCAGCGGCATTAGCGTTTCATCACAGATAAAAAATCCCCATCATTATTTTGTTTACATAATTGTTTTGCTAAATTGCATCATCTGCAAACGTTTGCTCTGCTTATGATTTCTGCTAACGAGATTAAAGAGCTTCAATACAAAATCT
>CAYRRL010000119.1:0-8038 GCA_964426665.1 uncultured Ferruginibacter sp.
AAATGAATGATGGATACATCGCTTAAATCAATCGCTTCAATATCTGCCTCGCTTAACTGCCCATCAGCCCCACGGTTGAAATAAAAATCACGTTCGCCATTTTCCATCAGCGATACAAATGCAAACGTGGTGAAATAATTGGCATCCTGCAGCATATATTGCGTGCCCACGCCAAAATCCTTCATCACATCCACCATATGTTTGCCAAATGGGTCAACACCAACCTTGGCACTCAGCTCTACGTTGCCGCCAAGCGCTGCTATGGCTGCTGCCACATTTGTGGGAGCGCCACCAGGCTTCTTTAAAAAATTTTCGCCATCGCTTAACGCTTTGCCCTTGTCGGTGCAAATCATATCAATGAGAGCTTCGCCGATGCATAATATTTTGCTCATAAGTTTATTTTAATCCACGAATAATTTTTGCCACGAATAAACACGAATAATTTTTTTGCCATAGATAGCACCGATGAACACAGGCAAAACTAACACTGCCTGCTTCCAACTTCCTTATTGCTTTCCCGATAGCTATCGGGATTTGGTTCCTTATTACTAATGCAATACCATTGTTGCCTTGTCCATATCTTCTAATGCTACTCCTTTTGTTTCGGGCATCATCTTCCAAACAAATATTAATTGCAGCACCATCATTATGGCAAAGAAGCCAAAGATGTAACTGCCTCCAATATGGTTAGCGAAATAAGTAAAGGTTTGGGATATCAATGCCGCAAACACCCAATGCGTAAGGCAGCCAAATGAAGTGCCTGATGCCCTGACAGAATTGGGGAATATCTCAGAAAGGAATACCCATATCACTGAGCCTTGCCCGATGGCATGTGCTGCAATAAACATAAAAACAAAAATGGTAATGCCGCCATGAATATAGCCTGCAAAAGCAAGCGACATCAGTGAAAGCGAAACAATATAACCGATGGAACCAATAAACATCAAAGTCCTTCTTCCACTGCGGTCAATAAGGTACCAGCCTAAAACAGTAAATAAAAAATTGACTATGCCAATGCCTGTGCTTGAAAGAAAGGCAGCGCTCTTGCCAAGCCCGGCCATTTCAAAAACCCGCGGCGCAAAGTATATAATGGCATTGATGCCCGATAGTTGATTGAAAAGGGCCAGTAGAAAAGCCAGCAGCAATGGTTTTGAAAATTTTCCTGAAAACAATGATTCTTTCTTTGGCTGTTTTGAATTTTTTATTTCATGTATTAATTCATCTGCACTAGCGCCGCTCATCTCAAAAATTTTCCTGGCACTTTCCTCATCATTGCGCTGCAGCAATAACCAGCGTGGGCTTTCCGGCGTAAAAAACATCATTACAGAAAAAATCAATGACGGTATAGCAATTAACCCAAGCATGTAGCGCCAATCATTTTCGCCGCCCACCCCCTGCAATAAATAATTTACTAAATAGGCAAGCAATATTCCGCTCACAACATTTATCTGGAACGCAATGCCCATTTTACCACGGTGCTGCGGCGGCGCTATTTCAGAAATATAAACCGGCGCAACTACGGATGAAGCGCCGATGCTTAAGCCACCCAAAAACCGAAACACCATGAATGTATAAACATCATTCGCTAATGCACTGCCTAAAGCAGAAATTAAAAACACAATACCAATAAGAATAAGCGTTTTCTTTCTTCCAAAAATATTTGCCGGCACGCCGCCGCCTGCAGCGCCTATAATTGTACCGTACAATGCCATTGCGATAGCGGTGCCATGCATCCAGTCGCTGAGGCCCCAAAGTTTTTGTATGCGCTGCTCGGCGCCGGAAATGTTTGCCACGTCCATGCCAAACAACAAGCCGCCAAGCGCCACCGTTATTGACCAAAGGATTAATTTTTTGTTCATAATATTTGATTGAACTCCAGCCTTTCGCCATCAGGGCCGGTGATATTAAAATATTTACAGCCGTTTTCCCAAAACGAAAGAAACACGGGTGCTTCTTCTAAAATATTAAATGAGTTGCCTTTTAACTCTTCAAATGCTTTGTCAATATCATCCACATCAAAAGCTACATGGTCAATATGCCCGTTCTTTCTTCCCGTATTTCTCTTAACTCAGCTTCGGGCATTTGATACAATTCAATAATTATTTCATTCAATTTCATCATCGCTGCATTGCCTATATGCCCATTGTATTGAAAAGTTGTTGCCATTACGGTTTTAAAACCCAGCCTTTCATAAAAAGCTTCTGATATTTTTATACAGGTAACAGGAATGCCGGTGTGCTGGATATAGTTGAGCTTCAGGTTCATTGCTATAATTCTATCACCGTTGCTTCGTAAGGCTTTAATTTTTCGCTTACAGCAGTTGCGCCATAATTGTTAATCAACACTTTCCCTTTGCTTATATCAATGCCTGTTTTAGCTGCTGCTTCACTGGCTGTAAAATTCAACAGCACTAAAAATTTCTTTCCATCCATTTCCCTTGTGTATGCATACACTGCAGGATTATCGGCATCAAGCAGCGAATATTTTCCATAGATTAATGCAGGGTTGCCTTTTCGCAGTTTCACCATTTTCCTGAAATAATTCAGGCAACTGTTTGCATCGTTTTCCTGCGCTGCTGCATTAATGGTGCTGTAATTAGTATTTACTTTTATCCACGGCGTACCGGTGCCAAAACCTGCGTTAGCTGTCGTGTCCCATTGAAAAGGCGTTCGCCCATTGTCACGGCTTTCAAATGCTTTGCGTTTTAAAAAATCATTCAGGTTTGCGCCTTTGCTTTTTTGGTATTGGTATTCATTCAAAGTTTGCACATCACGGTAATCTTCAATTTTATTAAAGCGGATGTTTGTCATGCCAAGTTCATCGCCATAATATATATATGGCGTTCCCCGCATGGTTAGCAAAAATGTGTGCAGCATTTTAGCTGATGGCTCTCTGAAAGCTGGCGCATCATTGCCAAAACGTGATACTATCCTTGCCTGGTCATGATTAGAAAGGAAAATAGAAAGCCAGCCTTCGCTTGAAAAAGCGCTGTCCCATTTTGTGAACACCTGTTTTAATTTTAAAATACTGTAACCTTCTGGCTTAGCAATATCAACTGCTTCAAAAGCGTAAGCCATATTTAATTCACGCCTTGCTTCATCCACCAAATCGTGTGCATCAGCGAAGTTCCTTCCTGCGCCCTCTGCCACGCTCATCACATTATGTTTGCTGAAAACTTCCTGGTTCATTTCCTGCAAATAAGTGTGCAGGCCTTTTACCATCGCATAGTACTGAATAAAATCCTTTTCAAACCCTTTAGGGAATGCAGGCCATGTAGTGTCTTTTGCTGCAAACTGGAATGCATCAAGCCTGAAACCGTCCACGCCTTTGTCTGCCCAAAAATTCATCATGTCATAAATTTCTTTGCGAAGCTTTGGGTTTTCCCAGTTCAGGTCTGGCTGTTTTTGTGAGAAATAATGCAGGTAATAAGCATTGGTCAGCGAATCGTATTTCCAGGCGTCATGGTTTACATCAAACAAACTATAGCGGTATGGCGGCTTGCCTCTTTCTGCATTCCACCAATGGTAATAATCCCTGTAAGGGCTGGTTCTAGAACTGCGGCTTTGCCTGAACCATTCGTGTTCATCGCTGCTGTGGTTTACCACAATATCCATCACCACTTTTATATTCCTTTCATGCATGCCTTTCAGCAAGGCGTCAAAATCTTCCATCGTGCCAAAATCTTTCATGATGTTGCGGTAGTCGCTTACATCATAGCCGTTGTCATCGTTTGGCGAGCTGTAAATTGGGTTTAGCCATACTGCATCCACACCTAAACTTTTGATATAATCTAATTTTGAAATAATACCTTTTAAATCGCCTATGCCATCGCCATCACTGTCTTTAAAGCTTCTTGGGTACACCTGGTACACAACTGCTTCTTTCCACCATTTGGCGTAAGAAGTGTCAACAACATTCGCCGCTTCAGTTTTCGTTTCTGTTTCGCCAGCATTGCAGGAAGCAAGCAGCAATACAGCCAACAAATAAATTAGTGAGCTATGTAACAAGTGTTTTATCATAATCTGTTTTTTAATGCCCGCCGCCGGCTGTCATTTGCACATCGCCGGTAATTTTTTTGGCTTTTATTAATAATGTGAGCGCTGCGGCAATTAACAATAACACTCCTGCAAATTGTATTGCCTTGCTGCTGTCGTTGTGCAGGTGGTGCTTCATTACAAAACCAAAAGTGGTGGTTTGGATAAACATAGGTATTACAATCATCATATTGATAATGCCCATATACACGCCGTATTTTTCTTTGGGAATATCAGCCACCACCATTAAGTACGGTATGCCCATCATGCTGGCCCAGCCAATGCCAAAGCCCGTAATGGCTACATAAAATAAACTTAGCTGGTGTGCCTGTGAAAAGGCTATAAAGCCAATACCTGCCAGCAGCAAACAAATAAAGTGAACATATTTGGCCCCAATTTTTTTTGCAAAACCAACCAGCAGAAAAGCAACCAGGAAAGTCACAATATTGTACCAGCCATTAATACCGCCGGTTTCTGAAACCGCTTTTTCGTATTGCTGGTTATTGGCTTCGATAGTTTCAATAGATGAAATATCATTGACAGCGGAAGAGGAAGCCACTTTGTCTTTGTAAGCAGCGAGCAAAGAAGAAGCTGTGTTATTATTTTTGAAAATTTCTTCTGCATTCAGTTTATTTTCTTCTGCATATTTTTTTACGCCGTCTTTAAATGCTGCGTAGTTTTTCATCTGCAACTTTTCTTCTTCATTCAGTTCTTTGTAATGCCAGCCAAATGCATTTTCCGCAACCGCCTTTGATGAATTTTGCCAGTAACAAAACAGCGCATACCACTGAAACAAATACACCAGCGCCAGCATCCACATTATTTTGGGCATTGATTGTATGGCATGCACAATTTCAATAAACGGCGACAATACGCCCTGCAATGTTTTTACAACAGAGCTATTGCTATTGGGGTTTTTTATTAACGAGTAAAGGAACGCAGCCCAGGCCAAACATATAGGCAGCAGCAGCAAACTCAGCAAATCATTGTTCACAATATTTTTCAACAGCAAATAAATACCTACCGGGCCTGCGGCAATCACAATTAATACCGTAACAATTTGAATAAAAGGGCTTGGCTTGTTGCTGTTATATTCTTGTATCTCTTTTATTTCCTCTTCAGTTGGCGGTATCTCAGGTGTTTTTTTCATGCTCCACCATACAGTGGCAACAGAGCAAAATGCCCCGAGGAAAAAAGAAGCAAATACCCATGTGGGAAGTTTGCCTGTTTTGCCAACAAAAATTAATGGGAAAGCAAGCAATGAAAAGTTAGCAAGTGTTTGCCCCAGCCCGGTAAAAAAACTTTGCGCCTGAAAACCTGTTGCCTGCTGGGATTTATCTAATTTGTCCGCAACAAAAGCCCTGTATGGTTCCATAGCTGTGTTGTTGCCAATATCCAGTATCCATAACAAGCCTACAGCCATCCACAAAGCGCTGCTGAATGGAAAAAGAAACAATGCAATGCTGCACAAAACAGCGCCAATAAAAAAGTAAGGCTTTCTTCTCCCCCAACTTTCGCTCCATGTTTTATCGCTAAGCGTTCCAATGATGGGCTGTATTATTAAGCCTGTGAGCGGGCCTGCAAGATTTAAGATTGGAATCTGGTCAGGGCTGGCGCCCAGGAAATCATAAATAGGGTTAACGGCACTTTGCTGCAAACCAAAACTATATTGGATACCAAAGAAACCCAGGTTCATATTAATAATCTGCCAGAAGGTAAGCCTTGGTTTGGAAAGAAGCATAAGCAATCGTTTAGCTGGTATATCCAAATGTAATCATTGCAAGCCATACTCCATAACGCAACCGTTTGAGGTGGAAAAGATTACATATAGCTGTTGTGCACAGGGCCGGGGCAATTGCGATAAACAAAAAGCTATATTTTTTGCCTGGCCGTACTTTTCACTATTTGCTTTAGTCTTTGCAGGCAAAACCGGAGGAACTGTTTTGCTGCGCTGCCGGCATATATATAAAAAAATGCCTTGCAAACAATTATTTGATGATTTGAGCGTTAAGTTCCCATTGGTTCACAGTGTGTTTTCTTTTACAAAAATTACCAGCAAAGGCATAATTTTGGCGGCGGCTTGGAAAACAGCAACCGCTCAGGCAAATAAGGCTTAATTATTGTTTGTAAAGGCGGCTGAGAAAAAATATAAAAAAGAGAGTCTTAAACGTAAATCAAAAAATATGAACAACAAAAAAACTGCGATTGTATGCGGTGCTGGCGGCTTTATTGGCGGCCATTTGGTTAACAGGTTAAAAAAGGAAGGTTATTGGGTAAGGGGCGTTGATTTAAAAGAAAACGAATATGGCAATACTGCTGCCGATGATTTTGTGCTGGGCGATTTGAGGAACCCGGTTGTGTGCGAAAAATTATTTGACAGGCCGATTGACGAAGTATACCAATTAGCCGCTGATATGGGCGGAGCCGGATATATCTTCACTGGCGAGCATGACGCAGAAGTGATGCACAACTCTGCCACTATCAATTTGAATATGTGCGAAGCAAGCAGGATTCATGGCGTTAAGAAAATATTTTATTCATCTTCAGCTTGTATGTACCCAGAGTACAACCAGCTTGACCCCAACAACCCAAAATGCTCTGAAGAGTCGGCATACCCTGCTGCTCCAGACAGCGAATACGGTTGGGAAAAACTATTCAGCGAACGCCTGTACTTAGCATACAACAGGAATTATAAAATGGAAGTGCGTATTGCCCGTTTCCACAACATCTTTGGGCCGCAAGGCACATGGAGGGGCGGCAAAGAAAAAGCACCCGCTGCTGTTTGCAGAAAAGTAGCTGAAAGCGCAACAGGCGAAGTGGAAATTTGGGGCGATGGTAAGCAAACACGCTCTTTCTTATATATTGATGAATGCCTTGAAGCAGTAAGAAGGCTGATGGAAAGCGATTTTACAGGCCCGGTTAATATTGGCTCTGAAGAAATGATTGCTATTAATGACCTGGTGAAAATGGTGGCGGGCATTGCAAAGAAAGACATTAAAATCAAAAACATACCTGGCCCAACAGGCGTAAGGGGCAGAAATTCTGATAATAAGCTGATAAGGGAAAAATTGGGATGGGCGCCTTCTCAACCATTAGTTGAAGGCATGACCAAAACCTTTAACTGGATCAGCAGCCAGATGATGGTGACAGCATAATTGAAACAATTATGTTCTTGCTAACGCAATGAAATTTTCCGCCATTAGTATCCAATTGCTGATGGCGGATTTTTTATAACTATTTGCATAACATTGCAGCCATTGAAAATGGTTTCCCTATCCCCAACGAAAAAATAATTCAGGGACTTATGTCAAAGAAAAAATACTGCGTCTTTTTAGGCAATGATAATTTCCCCCACGGCTGGGCCGAGGTTCAAAAAATATTGCTGGAATCAAAGTGCCTTGTGCTAACTGGCAATGAGATAACTGTTATTTGCACCAATGGCACACATAACAGGAAGGACAGGCCCAACATGCAGGCAACAGGCGAATACGAAGGCGTGAAGTATGTTTACACTACTGGCGACCCTTACCGCAAAGAAAAATTCATCGCCAGGAACATTGCGAAAATAAAAGGCAAAGCGAATGAATTTTTAATGCTGCGTAAAATGAGCAGGCAAGGCAAGCTTGATTTTGCTTTGCTAAGCACTCATAGCTTTTGGCTGGTACTGTATTATTCTATTTTGGGAAAGATATATGGCTTTAAAGTCATTTTGAATTATGTGGAGTTCCATTCGCTGATCAAAAAGAAGTGGAGCGATTTCGGATCAAGGATAAACGACAGCCTGCACGACCGCTACTCTGCAAGTTTGAGTGATGCAGTTTTCCCTATCAGCGAATTCCTTATCAATCATTTCACTAAAATATCACCCAAGAAAAAGTATTTTAAAATACCGGGGCTTACCAATTATGAAAGGTTTGACAATACACCCATAGTGCCCGGCGAAAAATATTTTATGTATTGCGGTGCTGCCAGCTACAAAGAAGTAGTGCTGTTTATTATAGATG
>CAYRRL010000120.1:0-1393 GCA_964426665.1 uncultured Ferruginibacter sp.
GTATGCCTTCTTCATTAGTTACAAACCCTGATGCAGGTGATACAATAGATTATTGATAGATGCAACTTTTGTGGCATGTGATTGAGTGCGCAGAAGATGGCGAAGAGTGATTAAAAATAAGTGCAATGCAAGGTTAATAGTGTACATTTGCATAGTTAAACTTGAGTTACTGCAATTTAAGCGAACGATTTTTCTGCTCTGCAATTAGTGCCGCTGTTACAGTCTTCCCGTTTTTGCCTTTTTCTCAACATTGTTATTTATAATTTTTCAGCATGAGAATTTATGTGTCGAACCTTAGCGCCTGGGTAAAGGGTGGCGATTTGAGAGTTTTTTTGAAAGCTACGGGGAAGTAAAATCTGCTTACGAAATAACGGACAAAACTATATGCCGAAGCAAATGTTTTGGCTTTGTGGAAATGCAGTGTAGCACTACAGCAACCAAAGCCATTACAAAAGTTAACCGGCAACTGCGTGCGGCAGGCAATAATACCGCAGAAGCAATATAAAGGAAGGGAGCTCCGGCATTAAAAGTACCTCTCTTAAGAGGTGTTAACCACACTAACCGCTTTGGCGGCAAAAAAAGTTTATTTACTAACATTAATAAAGAATAACCATGACATTTGAAGTAATTGAAAAATTTGTAGAATCAAAAGGCGCTAAAGGCAAAACTGTTAATATTTCGTTCAGGCAGCGCAATGCACTTTCTGGCCTGTTTATCCAGTGGAAAGACTATAAAGAAATGAAAGCAAAGAATTTTTGGCGCATTGTGCCGGAAGCTAAAATAATTGAGTGGGAAAAAACCAATAATATAGAATTGGCAAAACTTTTTAGCGGCAACGATTTCAAAAAATTGAAATAACATTTACTCCATGATTATATTAAAGGAACACCTGAAAGGCGAATACGGCTGGAAGCCTGAAAACCTCTGGCCAGCTTACAAAGGCGAAGCAACAAGGCGCCTGTTCAACAGGTGGGATGGTGTGCAGGTGTTATTTATCATCAACGTTTTTGTGCAACAAAACTTTACGGCCACCATACAAGATGGCCTGAGAGCCGAAGAACTGTTGCTGGAAAAATTACCGTTGGGACACAAAAGCGAATTGTCTGTATTGCAATGGCTGCAGAAACAAAACTAAATGCAGTTATTTTTATAAACACACTTATTTATTATATGAAAATTGAAACGAAGCAGCAACAAAAAGAGCAAAACGCCCTTACGATAGTATTGGGCATAATAGCCGCCATATGCATTGTAGTTACACTGTTGCTGAAGTAATATGCCGACAATTACAAGTATCAACTGCCTTGTAAAATTTTTATACGGCAGCAGGCAAATACAAAATAAAAACTGCCGGCGTTTTGAATGCCGGCAGTTTATTTGTAAAGGTTACCAT
>CAYRRL010000120.1:1403-8037 GCA_964426665.1 uncultured Ferruginibacter sp.
GCTAAAAGCCCCGCTGCGGCTGTTTTCTTCCCTTGGCTTCGCTTCGTCCACCCTTAGGCTGCGGCCATCTGCCATAGTGCCATTAAGCTCTTTGATAGCTTTGGTGCCTTCAGCCATATCCGGCATTTCCACAAAACCAAAGCCCTTGCTTTTGTTTGTGTACTTGTCCATCATAATTTTAGCCGAGCTTACCTGCCCATAAGAAGAAAATAACTTTGCCAAATCGGTTTCCCCAATACCAAAACTGAGGTTGGATACATAAATGTTCATAAAAATATTTTTATGTTGTAAATAAATATTGAGAAACAAGCAAAAGAAAGTAGAAATTGATACCGGCACCTGTGTGTAGTGATAAAAAAATGCCTCTAAATGCGAAGAACTCAAATTAACGAGATGAAGATAGTACTAAAAAATCACAATGGCGTTTTTATTTACTAATAACTATCGTTTACCCAACAATTAGAACTACTTTGTAGCAAAGGAAAACAGCACTTACATGGTTAACAGTTCAGAAAAAATAATGATGGAATTTGAAAGCATCGCAGATAAACTATTTACTCACTTGTACAAAAAATTTGATACTGATACAATGTCACTTGACAGGGACAGGGATGAAAATGTGTTTCAACAATCCGCAGCCAGGTATGCTTATACACTTAAAGAGCAACTGAGCCAGAACGCACTGGAGCTTATTGAAAAAAACAGGTATTTAATTGCCGATATCTCTCATGTGCAGCAAATGCTGACAAGGCGCATCGCTGTTTATGTAAATGAATTTAAACAGAAATTAAAAAAATAAACCTATATGCCGCCTCCTGTGCTACAGGGCGTATTATTGTAATACAATCTGCCCCTACTTTTAGCGCAATCGGCCGCTGAAAGCGCCCCGCCCTAAACCAATCCCCTGTACAGTTGTTTCGTATCTTTACTGGCGCAGGCCTCCCGGCCTGATGCCTTTCGTCACTTAGCCAAAATTTGCGAAAGGCTTTTTCATTTATTATCTTAGGAATACAAAACAATCAACATGAGCACCAAATACCGCTTTGCAGATAAACACGCTGTTTACTTTACTACTTCCACCGTAGTTGGATGGGCAGATGTCTTCACAAGAGATGTTTACAGGGAAATTGTTTTAGGCAGTATTCGTTTTTGCCAACAAAACCTGGGCTTGCTTGTGCATGCATGGGTATTGATGACAAACCATCTTCACATGATATGCTCATTTAATGGGAAGCAGGAACCTGCATTGGTAATAAAGAACATGAAAAGCTTTACTGCCATTAAACTGATTGATGCAATTATCAATAACCCGAAAGAAAGCAGGCGTGAATACCTGCTGAATATATTTGAAACAAAAGGCAAAAAGAGCAGCAGCAATTTCAGGTTTAAGTTTTGGGAACATGAAAACCATCCGGTGATACTGGATAACGATATGGTATTTAACCAACGATTAAACTATTTACATAGCAACCCTGTTACATCAGGTTTTGTAACAGAACCATGGTATTGGAAATACAGCAGCGCTATTGACTACATGACAAAGGAAAAGGGCTTGCTTGATTTGGTACTATTTGAATAGTAGAAAGATTTGCGACGAATGGCAGCAGGTCGGGAGACCTGCGCCAGATGGGGGGAGGCACAAGACGCTTACACACAAACCTATGCCTCAGCCTTGCGCCAATAAACAGTTCTTCATTTTAAGGGATATGCTTGGACCAAACGGGGGCATTAATAAAATTCCATATCTTTCTGGTTTGAAAAATAAACAACCTTGAACTGCTGCATTTATTACATCAGGTTTTTTATCCTCATTATACTATTTGGAGGTACAAGTTATTCAATTGCTTCACCCGTAACAAGCACCAATAGCCGCTTTCTTGCCAATAATGCCTACATCAATAATACACCCTTAGTTTTTGTAGTGAATACTTACAATACTAAATGTAGCCGCAGCGAAGGCATAATAGCAGCAATAGCTTCAGGAGGCATAGCGCCATACACATATTCTCTTAACAATAGAAATTGGCAAAATACTGGTGTATTTGCTTTTTTGAGCCAAGGAACGTATACAATTTATGCAAAAGATGCAGTAGGTATTCTTGATAGCATTAATGCAACCATTACAAATTTGTTTACGCCGCCAAGCCTTGCCTTGCCGGCTATTTCAAGCCTCACAGTATGCGACAATCCAATACCATCTTATACTGTCACTGCCAGTGGTGGACAGCCACCATACTTATACACACTTGACTTAATAAATATGCAAAGCAGCCCTACATTCACCAATGTATATGGTGGGGAATATTTCTTTATTGTGCAAGATGCAAATGGATGCGAAAGATGGGCTTTTCAATCTATAACAAACTTTAGATGCGATGCAGGAAGCCTTTCGATTGGGTATCCACAACACCTCTGCACTCAAGGTGTCATTGAAATAAGAGCTTCATGTGCCGACCCTCCATGCTTAGCTTCCTTAGATGGGGGGCCTTACCTTAACTACATTTACGATACAATTAGCCCCGGCGTGCATAAAGTAATTCGCCGGAATGGGATAGGAGACTCCTCTACATGGGTAGTAACAATACCTCGTGTTTGTAGTTTTGGCGGCTCCGCCGAAATTATCCCCGCAAGTTGCAACAGCAATAATGGCATGGTAGTAAAAATAAATGTTGAAAATGGCGTGCCGCCATTTCAATTTTCTGCTGATGGCATAAACTTTTCATCCAATAACTCTTTTACAGGGTTAGCCTCAGGGGAATATCAATATTTAGTAAAAGACTTTACGGGTAAGGTCGGTGTGTGCTATTTCGAGATTTATACTAATTGTCCTCAAGTGTATGCATCGAGTATTTCTACAAATTGTGGCTTAGCGAATGGGATTGTCAATGTTTCAGGAACTTTGGGGACAAGACCTTATTTATTCTCTATCAATGGAAGTAGTTTTCAGGCTGACAGCGTAATAACTGGCCTTGGGGCAGGTTCTTATACAATTGTCATTAAAGACAATCTTGGTTTTACAGACACAACAAGTGTTGAGGTACGTGCAGGCGGGTGTTTTACTTTAACTACTCAAAAAACAGATGCAACTTGCCAGACACTTGGAAAAATTGTTGCAAATGGAGTTAATGGCACACCAATTTATCAGTACTCGCTAGATAGTGTGCATTTTCAGGCCAGCGGCACATTCACAAATTTGCCTCCAGGTAATTACACTGTTTATGCAAGAGATCGTGATGGAAAAACCGCAACTGCAAATGACACTATTGGCGGAGCGTTAAAGCCTTTTTTCTCTTTAAGAAATGATACTGCAATTTGTGGGACCGCCTCATTGCTATTATTGCCAGATAGTATATACACAGGAGCAGTGTATAATTGGAGTACGGGCGAGAACACTTCTTCAATAATTGCAAATAGTTCTAATTTATATTGGCTAGAGATAACCAGCCAGCAAAATTGTAAATGGAGAGATAGTGTAAATGTTACGTTTAAACCAGTCCCCTTTTTTAATTTGGGCAACGATACAGCAATATGCGAAAAAGACAGTATACTACTTACAGCAGCAACCACTAATGCAGATACGTATATGTGGGGTACAAGCGCTGCCACTTCAACAGTTAATGTACATCAACCAGGTATTTACTGGTGCAATACTGAAAAAGCAGGCTGCATTTACAGCGATAGTATTGTAATATCGCAAAAGCTTTTGCCATTCGTAAGCCTTGGCGTTGATACCACTTTATGTGAAGGTGAAACAAAACAACTGCACGCATTTAACAGCAATGCCACTTATGTATGGCAAGACCAATCAACTTCTGAGGATTATATAGTAAACAAAGCAGGTATTTATTATGTATCAGTAAATAAAGCAGGCTGCATTGCAAGTGATACTATTACTGTTAACTACGAACTGAAACCAAGTTTTACATTAGGCAATGATCAACTTATATGCAGTGGTCAAAAAATTATTTTAAAACCATTAGTAAATAATATGTGGCAACTGCTTTGGCAGGATGGTTCACAGGGTACAACATATACTGTAACACAAGAAGGGGGATATTTTTTAGAGGCAGCAAATATCTGTGGCAGATATAGAGATAGTGTAGTTTTCACAGAGGGGATTTGCAATCTTTATATCCCTTCTGCCTTCAGCCCCAATGGCGACAGGTGGAACAATGTATTTAAAGTATCTGGCCCTGCATTGGTTACACAGTTCCATTTACAAATATTCAACCGCTACGGGCAATTGATTTTTGAAACTACTGATAAAAACAAAGGATGGGATGGCTTATATAATTCGCAGCCGGTACAAGCAGGTGCTTATGTGTATGTGCTACAATATAAAGACAATAAAAAAACACATTCGTTAAAAGGAAGTATTTTACTGATACGCTAAAACTTTTCAAGGCGATTTCCCTATTTATGCTGTACAATTGAATAACATAAGAACAGCACAGCAAAGAACAAATGCCTGCAACCCAACCATTCCCCTCCCTCTTTGTTTCCTATCTTTACACCTCACAGGAAAACAACAATGGCGAAAACAAAGAAGGCTACCCCCACTGCGGAAACAACATCCCCAAACGATTTGATTGAAGTAATTGGTGCAAGGGAGCACAACCTTAAGAATATTGACATCAGCATCCCCAAAAACAAACTGGTGGTGTTTACCGGCGTAAGCGGCAGCGGCAAAAGCAGCCTGGCGTTTGACACCATTTACAACGAAGGGCAGCGCCGCTATATGGAAAGCTTCAGTGCGTATGCCCGGCAGTTTGTAGGCGATATGGAGCGCCCCGATGTGGACAAGATAACAGGGCTTAGCCCGGTGATAAGCATTGAGCAAAAGACCACCAACAAAAACCCACGCAGCACAGTAGGTACGGTAACGGAGATATATGATTTCCTGCGGCTGCTGTATGCCCGTGTGGGCGAAGCGTACAGCTACAACACTGGCAAAAAGATGGTGAAGTTCAGCGAAGAGGAAATAGTGCAGAATATTTACGACAAGTTTGAAGGAAAGAAAATCAGTTTGCTGGCACCGTTAGTACGTGGGCGCAAGGGGCATTACAGGGAACTGTTTGAAGACATCCGCAAGAAAGGTTTTGTGAAAGTGCGTATTGATGGCGAAGTGAAAGACCTGTCGCCGAAGATGCAGGTGGACCGTTATAAAATACATGATATAGAAGCGGTGGTGGACAGGCTGGCGGTGAGCGATGATATGCGGTTCAGGCTGAGCCAGAGTGTGCAGAAGACATTGCAGATGGGAAAGGGTTTGATGTTTATGCTGGTGCATGATACAGACAAGGTAGAACAGTTCAGCAAGCAACTCATGTGTATAGATACAGGTATTTCGTATGAAGAGCCAAGCCCGAATGCATTTTCTTTCAACAGCCCGTACGGTGCCTGCCCCACCTGTAAAGGTTTGGGAAGTGTGTACACCATAGATATGGACAGTGTGATACCGGATGGCAAACTAACGGTGAAGGAAGGCGGTATTGCGCCACTGGGCGAAGAAAGGAATGCCAGTGTGTTTCAACAGGTGGAAGCGTTTGCAAGGAAGTATAAAATAAAATTGGACAAGCCGGTAAAGGATTTGCCAAAGGCAGAACTGGATTTGTTGTTGTTTGGCGACAAAGGCATTAACCCTTCGCTTGAAATGGACCTGAGCGATGATACAGTGCCGAATGAATACACCGGGAGTTATGAAGGGATTATACCCATGCTGAAGCGCTGGTTCTCTTCTTCGAATAGCACCGATGTATTGAGGGAATGGGTGGAGAAGTTTACACAACTGAAAACATGCGGCACATGCGGTGGCACCAGGCTGAGAAAAGAAAGCCTTTGGTTTAAGATTGACAACCGCAACATTGCAGAACTTGGCGAAATGAACTTGGATAATTTGGCTGCATGGTTTGATGGCCTGGAATTGCGGATGAGCAATAAACAAAATGCAATTGCTAAGGATGTTTTGAAAGAGATAAGGGAGCGTTTGCAATTTTTATTAGATGTGGGGTTGACTTACTTAACCATTAACCGCCCAGCCAAATCATTAAGTGGCGGCGAAAGCCAGCGCATACGATTGGCAACACAAATAGGTTCTCAATTGCAAGGCATCACTTATATATTGGATGAACCGAGTATTGGTTTGCACCAACGGGATAATCAACGATTGATCACTGCGTTGCAAAACTTACGGGATATTGGCAACAGTGTGTTGGTAGTAGAGCATGACAAGGATATTATGATGGCGAGTGATTACCTGGTTGATATTGGGCCAAAGGCTGGCTTTCATGGCGGGGAGATTGTAGCGATGGGCACACCGAAAGAAGTGCTGGCATCGAAATCGGAAACAGCGAAATATTTAAGCGGCGAAAAAAGTATTGCTGTGCCAAAAGAAAGAAGAAAAGGCAATGGAAAGTTTATTGAATTGACTGGTGTGAAGGGGAATAATTTAAAGAATGTGTCAGTGAAATTCCCGTTGGGTAAAATGATTGTGGTAACTGGTGTAAGCGGCAGCGGCAAATCAACATTGATAAATGAAACGCTCTATCCGTTGCTGAGCAAGTTTTGTTATAACAGCAAAGCAAACCCTCTTGAATACAAAGCAATAAAAGGATTAGAACAGATTGACAAAGTA
>CAYRRL010000121.1:0-7979 GCA_964426665.1 uncultured Ferruginibacter sp.
GCTGTAAAATCAAGCGAGGAAAATTCAAGCGTTAATATATCCTGCAAATACGTGAGTGTAATTTCTTTTGACTGCTCAATGGTGTTTTTTAATACTGAAACATTGCCGCCGGCATCCAGGGGCTGGTTATTGATTAAAATATCAGTGATGAAAACATTGGGTATAAAACCCGGCGTTAATATTTCTTCGGGGCTAAAAATATTTAAGCCATTCACGCCGCCAAATGCAAGGTTGCCATTGGGCAGTTTGGCATAAGCGCTTGTATTAAACTCATCATCCTGAAGCCCGTTTGCCTTTGTAAAATTCCTGAAAACCCAACTGTTGCCGTTAGTTTGCTTTACGGCGCTCATACAAAAAAGCCCTTTGTTGGTGCTTCCCCAAATATTGCCTGCATCATCTGCCAAAATACCATACACCACATCATCCACAAGGCCTTGCCTGGCAGTAACATGAAAAAAATCATTGGTATTCTTATCAAGCCTGTTAAGCCCCCCGCCTTTGGTGCAAACCCATAAATATTTATTTGGCTCGGCTGGGTCGTCCATAAAACAGGATACATGGTTGTAGTTAAGCGAATTCCTGTCGCTGCTGTTATTGTAAAACCATTTTACCTTCGGCAATGAAGTTTTATCACCCGAAAAAGAAACCCTTGCAAAACCTTCCCTTGTGCCTATCCAGAAAACACCTTGTGTATCCTCATACAAAGCAGTGCAAACAGTTTCGGCCTGCATTGGTTTTGCAGCATTGGTGTTGATGCTAAAGCTGTCGGTTTTATCTGTAGCAATATTAATGGTGGCAAACATGCCGCCCAGCCCCGGCATCCATATATTCCCTTTGCTGTCCTCCAGCATCGGCTGCTTGTCGCCACGCCCTGCATAAAAATTTATTTGTGGGTATGCAGTTAATTTATTTATTGAAGGGTTGTATTTATAATAGCCGCTGTAATCGCTTTTAATCCAATAGTCGCCCGTTTTGCAGGCGATAAAATTGTCAATCTGTTTTACTGATGCAATTTTACTAAACGGGCTTGTTGAAACGGAGTCATGCCCCAGCCTGCGCCAGCTATATGCAAAATCGCCTAAAAAGATTCCACCGCCACTAACAGGCACAATAAAACGCACGCTATAAGCCGGCATTTGCGCTTTGAATTTACTGCTGGCAGTATTGTACTTGCGCAAGCCATAGCCCACCGTGCCCGACCATACAATACCTGAGCGGTCGATAATAAACGGGTAAATCAACCTTGTAGCCGGAGGCAGTTTCCTGTTCCACTGCAAAGGCTTGCCATTTCCCCAATCGCTTACATCGTAGTAGTAATGCTCCCGGTGGTGCTTGTCCCATAAAGGGCTGTTGGGCCTGTAAATAATATTGCCCGGCGGCATTTTTTCAATATCAAACAGCGGCGTTATGTTTTCGCCGTCGTACAAAAAAAGGTTGTTGTTTATAAGTATATTCTCCTCATTCACAAAATAACCATTGAATAAAAACTGTGCCCCCTTTAATAGCGCAAAACTATTGCTGGCGCCATCAAACCGGTACACAGCGCCATCCATGCCGCCTACCCACATATTGTTGTTTTTATCTTTGCCCATACCGTACACCACCGCATGGTTAGGCAATTGCAATTTTGCAATAACAGGCGGGGCACCCTTTTCAAAAAAGCTGTTGGGAAGGTTTACGATATCCAACCCGTTATTATCGGTGGCAATTAAAATGCTGCCATCGGGCATTTCAGTTATCCCTCTTATTTCGTTGCCAGAAAGGCCGGCTGCAGCAGAAGAGCTTTGCGCTATGCGGTAAAATTTGCCTGTTGTTTTATCATAAATATTCACCCCGGCATTTTCTGTGCCTGCCCATAACCTTCCCTTAGAATCTTCAAACAATTTTACAATAGTGTTGCGGCTAAGGCTGTGAGGGTTATAGGGGTCGTTTGTAAATACTTTAAAATTGTAGCCATCGTAACGGTTCAGCCCGTTGTTGGTGGCCACCCAAATAAAACCCTCTTTGTCCTGCAGCATGTCAAACACCATCCCCTGCGACAAACCCTGCGCTGTGGAAATTGATTCGTAGCTCTGGGCATTTTGTGCAGCCAGTGGCAGCCATAAGTTTGTTATGAAAAATGTGATAATGGCTTTTAGATGGGGAAAGCGCTGGAGCATTTGCCAATAAAGATAATTGCAAACACTTTTTTATTGCTGCCATTTCAAAGGAAATTATATGCTTCCCTTAAAATTGGCGAATTAATCCTGCTGCTGCACAATTTGTCCGGGTGTTTGGTTAATCCGTATAGCGCAAAGACGAATAACTGCTAATGGTTGCGGCAAGCTGCTATGAACTTTGTATGAGTTAAAAAATCCGGCCTGCCATTTATTATTCATCATTTAAACCAAACAAAAATGAAAAGGAATTTCAAAACAACAATGACAGGGTTTCTCTTAATGCTTGCCCAGCTTGCAGGCATAAGCCAAACCAAAAATGTAATTTCTACCCAGCGGATATTCCCCAAAGCAGATAAAGTGATGGAGTTTGAAAAAGCGCTGGCCACACATGCACAAAAATACCACACTGGCGATGCACACTGGCGTGTGTTCGCTATTCAATCAGGCCCGGATATGGGAGGCTACCATATTACTGAAGGCCCCACAAGCTGGGAAGGAGAAGACGCAAGAGGGAATTTGGGGGAAGAACACATGGCTGACTGGAATAAAAATGTAAGTGCCTACTTAACCGACAAGGCATCGGGTGGCTATTCTGTGTTTGTTGATTCTTTAAGCACCGTTGCCTTGGGCGATTTTTCTGATAAAATCCAGATTACGCATGTGTATCCCAAGCTTGGCTGGAACAACAAAGTAACAAGCATGATAAAAAAACTAAAAGCTGCATGGGTGGCAGAAGGATCAACTATCGCAGTGTACCAGGCTAATGCTTCCGGCCCGGCCCAGTTTACTATTGTTGCAAGGTTCAAACAGGGTTTAAAAGAAAAAGCAGCAGGTTTTAGAAAACCATTCAGGGAGACGTATGATGCGGTGCATGGCGCAGGCGCTTACGAAGAATACCTTGCAGACTTGCGCAACTATGTTGATGAAGTATGGAGCGAATTGCTTTTTATGCGTAAAGATTTAAGTTCGAAATAGTTCTTTTGCAAAGGCACAAAATAAACCTATAAGGTTTTAAAAACCTTATAGGTTTATTTTGTAAAAAAAAACAGCAAAATGCAAAGCCATCTTACTGTCGCTGTAAAAAAAAGTAACCGCATACCATCGCTGTCAGAGAATACCTTTTTAAGGTATTTCAATTTCATCGCACTATACGTAGCACAAGGAATACCAGAAGGCATGTGCTTTTTTGGTATCCCTGCATGGATGGCCATGAATGGAAAAACGCCTGGTGAAATAGGAAGCTTTGTGGCAATGGTTGGCCTGCCCTGGAGTTTTAAAATAATTACAGCTCCGTTTATGGACAGGTTTACTTATTTGCCCATGGGGCGCAGGAGGCCCTGGGTAATGTTTGGGCAATTGGGCCTGATAGCCAGTTTTGTTGCCATGGCTTTTGTGCCCGACCCTCTCAATAATTTAAGCTTGTTTATGGCAGCAGGTTTTGCAGTAGGGTTCTTTGGGTCTTTTCAGGATGTGGCTACAGATGGCATGGCCATTGATATTGTGCCGGCAGCACAACAGGCAAGGGCTAACGGCTTAATGTGGGGCGCAAAAATTATTGGCACTTCTTCATCGCTGGCGTTGGGTAGCTGGCTACTGAATAAATATGGTTTTTCTGCCGCTATACTTACCCTGTCTATTGCTGTTGGGCTCATTATGCTGGCGCCGCTGCTTTTACGGGAAAGGCCTGGTGAAAAACTATTGCCCTGGACTAACGGTGCAGCATCTGCCGAAACAAAAAAAATGCAGTTAACCAGTTGGAAGGTTATTGGCAAATCTTTATACAGCGTATTTACATTACGCAACAGCCTTTTGTTTGCAGCCCTGGCATTTATTACACAAGGCTCATTTAACTATATGGATACACTGCTTCCCATTTTTACTGTGCAGGAACTTAAATGGGCCGATACTGCCTATTCACAGTTTTTTGCTACCGCCAGTTTAATTGGTGGCATAGGCGGCATGCTTATTGGCGGTGTATTAATAGACAAGTTTGGAAAAACACGGATGCTGAATATTTATTTTTTTCTGCTGATTGCATTAACTGCAGGTTTTGCTTTTCTAAAAATGTATTGGGGCAACAAATGGTTTGTCAGCAGCTTTATGATTGGCTACCAGGTTCTTTTTGTATTCACCAGCATTGGCGTGTTTGCTACCGCCATGCAATGTTGCTGGAAAAAAGTTTCTGCTACCCAATTCACCTTGTACATGACAATATCGAATGTAGGCCGTATTGTTGGGGCAAAAATTATCGGGCCTGTAAAAACTCATTTTAGCTGGGAATATACACTGCTTGGGTTTGCCATATTTTTTACAATGGCATGGGTACTTATACGGCTGATACATATTAATACGCAAGTGGAAAGGGTGAATGAATTTGAAAGAAAAGACCACCCTGAACTGGTTGCTTCGCCCTGATTAGGTATTACATTTAACAGTGATAAAACCTTATAGGTTTATTATTTCTATGCCACACCTGCCAATTCCAAACTCCTTTTGCTTATCTTCTTATACTCCACGTCCTCCACAATAGCATCAGGGCAGGCAATTAATGACACACCCGTTTGCTTCCACCAATTACTGTTAAATAATTTTTCAGCATGGATTGCCCCTGTCAGCCAACTGTGCTTAAACTCGTTGTGACATTCTTCTATAAATTCAAATTCGCCCTTTTCAATTTTGTTTGCATCATCCACGCTCACAAAAACTTTCACATAAAAATCATTTGACAACTCAGTGGCTGTTTGGCGGAATATTTTTTTGTATTCGTATTTATAATCATACCGCAAAGCAGATACATCGCTCAGCACTGCAGAAGCAGTGGGGAATGCGCCTGCGCCTTTGCCTTTAAAAAAGTGTTTGTCTGCAAAGCTGCTCTCTGTTACCACGGCATTAAATTCATTTTCCACATTGAATAAATCATCGTTTTCATTTACAAACTGCGGCAACACAAAGGCAGCGAGCCTTCCATCTTTTAATTTTTGGGCATTGGCAACTAATTTTATTTTCCACCCTCTGCCTTTTGCAACAATTGCATCCTGCACAGAAATATTTTCAATGCCATTAAAAATAAAATTGTTGGCTTTTGAAACAATGCCAAAGGAATGCGCCAAAAGAATAGACAATTTATCAGCAGCATCAAAACCGCCAACATCCAGTTTGGGGTTGCTTTCTGCAAAGCCGCTTTGCTGCGCCAGCAACAATGCTTTATCAAAACCCAGTTGCTCTTTAAACATTTTCGTTAAAATAAAATTGGTGCTGCCATTTATAATACCACGGAAAGAATGCAGCAAACCGTTGTCATAATATTCTTCCAAATTCCTGATGATGGGCATACTGGCGCAGCAAGATGCTTCATATAAAAAAGGTACTTTGTATTGCTGCTGCAGTTGAAACAATTCCTCAAAATGTTCTGCAATCATTTTTTTGTTGGCGCTAACCACTGCTTTCCCTTTTTGCATTGCCGTTTTTACAATGGCAAACGCTGTATCAGCTTCATCGATTAACTCCACAATTACATTAATGCTTTCATCATCCAGCAGCACATCCGCATCGGTTGTAAAATTCCCAGCCGCAATGCTTCTTGGTTTATCAATGTTTTTGATGCAGATCTTTTTTATAGCAGATTGCAGTGCCGGTGCCGTGTGCAACACATCATACAAACCTTTTCCTACAGTGCCAAAGCCAAACAGGCCGATGCATAATTGATTGTTCATTGTTTTTTATTTTTTATTACACGGATTGAAACTGATTAATTACGCACTTAACAAGAGAAGGCAGAAAGGAGGGCAATAAAAAAGCCCACCTGCAAATCAGATGGGCTTTTAATATTTTGTTGAATATGCATAAGCTTTGAATCTGACTTATCTGTCCCGTCACCACTGACGAGATGGAATTGGCACCTTTTTTCCCGATACAATCGGGAAACAGGTTGTCAAGGCTTCATCGGGCCATTACCCTCTGCCTTTCTTGATAAGCGATGTAAAGAACTCATCCTTTTTTTATAAGGATGGCGCAAAGATAACGCCTGCAAAAATAAAGCGCCAAATAAATTTTGCCCGTTTCAAAACCTTCGTCATCGTTTGCGTAGATAGTTTAGCCCAAAACTGCTGCCGGGCATCATTTTGGCTGTAATTTTCCATCTCAAAAATTCAAAAATTAACTGCCTGGAAAAGCTTGTAATATGAAACTAAAAACTGCCTCTGTTTTTTTTGCCGTGCTGCTTACAGTGCTTTCTCAAATTGCATTGGCAAGAACATATTATGTGTCGCCAACTGGCAGCGACCTTAATGTTGGCTACGATATTAATGCGCCGTTCTATACAATGAAGAAAGCATTGTGTAAATCTGATATGACCGAGATCGTTGTTCGTGGCGGCATACATGGCTACAGCGGGGATTCAACAATAAGCGTAAATAAAATCGGCGCTGCGCCCGGAGCATATGTTATTAGAAATTACCCAGGCGAAATACCCATTTTTGATTGCTCCCGATTAAACGCAGGCAAAAAAGGTATTAGTGTTACCGGCAGGTATTGGTATATTACCGGGCTCACCTTTACCAAGGCAAAAGACAATGGCATGTACATAACGGGCACAGACAACGTTATTGAGCTTTGTGTTTTTTCTGAAAACGAAGATTCAGGCTTGCAGCTATCGGCTGGCGCTGCCCGCAATAAAATTATCAACTGCGATAGTTATTACAACAAAGATGCCACTAACGAAAATGCAGATGGCTTTGCCTGCAAACTGGATGTGGGCGACAGCAATTATTTTAAAGGCTGCCGTGCATGGCAAAATTCCGATGATGGGTGGGACGGCTACCTGCGCCCTTCTGACAATGTGAACACTTTTATTGACAGTTGCTGGAGCTTTCGCAATGGTTATTTAAAAACAGGTGTAATAAGCGGTGCCAACGGCGACGGCAATGGCTTTAAAATGGGCGGCAGCGATGCTACAGACCTGCGCCATAACCAAACGCTTACTCATTGCGTGGCTTTCTACAACCGCAAGCGTGGCTTCGACCAAAACAATAACCGGGGCTCTATGACCTTGTATAACAATACCGCTTTTGCAAACGCAGGCGGCAACTTTTCCATGAACTCTATTGCGCTGTCGGGCGGCAGCGTGATGACAGTGAAAAATTGTGTGGCGCTTAACGCTAATGGCAGCGCCGGCACCAATAGTTTTGTAAGTGGCGCTGTGTTGCAAAACAATAGTTTTCAGCAGCCATTCTCAACATCGCTTGCAGATTTTGTTTCAATAGATACTGTGGGCGCAAGAGGGCCACGCAAACCGGATGGCTCATTGCCTGATATAAATTTTATGCACCTCGTACAAGGCAGCGACCTGATTGATGGCGGGCAAAATATTGGCTTGGCATTTAATGGTGCAGCACCAGATTTAGGCGCTTTTGAATTTTCATCGCCAACAGCAGTAACTACTTATACATTCACTGGCAATGGCAACTGGACCGATGCAGCTAACTGGGCTAACCAATCTGTGCCGCCCCCAACAGTAAACCCCGGCAACCAAATTATCATCAATCCGGTTGCCGGCGGCCAGTGCATTCTCAATATTACTTACCATGTTGCAGCCGGTGCCGTATTCACCGTGATGGCAGGAAAACAATTGACGATCCCGCTGAACTTAACTATTACTAACTAAAAGTTGCTAAACAATTTTAAAAAAGCGGCCTTCAAAAATTTGACAGCCGCTTTTTTATTGCCAATTTTTAAATTACTAAAAACCTGCGCCGCTTGCTTCTCTTTTCCTGTTGCCTTTTTGATTGTTTACTGGTGGCGCCCCAAAGTTTTTCAGTTTGT
>CAYRRL010000122.1:0-7925 GCA_964426665.1 uncultured Ferruginibacter sp.
ACCATTTTTAATACCTATGCAAAGATCAGCAGCTTTTTCCTAAAACAAATTTTTGGCGGCGCATTTATCACCATTGCCATGACGGGGCTTGACCAGGAGATGATGCAGAAAAACATCAGCGTAAAAACATTAGGTGGTTCGCAAAAAAATATACTTACACTAAGCACTGTGTTACTGTTAGTAAACTTTTTGTTTTTACTGATGGGCGGGCTGCTTTATTTGTATGCAGCCCAAACAGGCAGTGCTGTAAAAGGCGACGACCTGTTCCCGGCTGTTGCATTGGGCGGATCGTTAAGCGCCATCATTTCGGTGATTTTTATTATCGGCCTTATCTCCGCATTGTTTCCCAGTGCCGATGGGGCACTAACGGCATTGACTTCTTCTTTTTGCATTGATATGCTTGGCCTGAAGAAAAAAGAAAGCTTAACAGAAAAAGAAAAGAAAAGCACAAGGCTTACGGTGCATTTGTCTTTTGCCGTGCTTTTCTTTTTGCTGGTAATGCTGTTTAAATGGATTAATGACAAATCCATTATTGATGTAATATTGAAAGTGGCCGGCTACACTTATGGGCCATTGCTGGGGCTTTTTGCATTCGGTATTTTAACCAAAAGGAAAATAAACGACCGTTATGCATTGCTGGTATGCCTGCTGTCCCCATTCATCATTTTTGGCATAGACTTATTGAATAACCCGGATTGGTTTGTAAAGCGGTTCGGTTTTTCTGAAAGCACAGCAGTATCCTTAAAAAACATATCCACCCAAATTTTTGGTGGCTTTAAAATAGGCATAGAAATATTAATCCTGAACGGGCTGGTTACATTCGGGGGGTTGTTTTGTATCTCGAAGAAATAAAGCTGCGGCTATGAGCCCATGTTTACCCAAATAGCTGAAACACAGCCAGCGGCAATCATAAAAAAGCAAATAGCAAGGTTACGGAGGCGTTCTTCTTTAGCGCCAAATAAAAACTGCATAGTCTTTTGTTTTTAGGTTTAAAAATGGGTTTGGATAAGCATATAACGCCTTGTTGGGTTAAATATTTTGCAATATGGCAGTATGGACTGGGTTTGCAGCCGATAAGCAGTAAATTTTGCAAGGAGTTTCCCTAATGAGCTTTGCCCGCCTGCCACCCCATCCGGCGGGGAGTGGTGGGCATAAGCATAAATTTTATAATGTATATCAGCCCCGGGCTAACAAGCAGCATAAACAGCTAAATAAAAAATTCCCCCCTGCTGTTACAGGAGGGAATAGTATTAGTATCAAATGGTATTTGCTATTGTTCCTCTACAATAAAAGTAACGGGCTGCCTGCGGTAGGCATTCACATTACGCCCGTTCTGCAAAGCCGGTTTCCATTTGGGCCCGTTTTTAATGGCTTTTATTGCCATCGCTTCCATATTGGAGCCATGGTTGGTTTCGGCCTGTACATCGCTTATGCTTCCGTCTTTGCTCACAATAAACCTAACAATTACCTGGTATTTGCCTGGCGCAGCGCCTTCTTCAGCAGGGTTAAAACCGCCTAAAGCTTTTTCAAGGTACCTTGCCCATGCTGCATTGCCGCCGGGAAACTCTGCCTCGTTTTCAACCTTGGTAAATACTTTGTCCTCATCGTCACTAACTGGTGCAGTTACCGGGGCGTCTTCTACTGGCGCTGCAACCACAGCATCTTTATTTTCGCTCTCAACAGTTTTAGTGCTTATCTGCTGGTCTTCTTTTATCTCCTCTATCTTCTCGTCTTCTTTTACCTCTTCGTCTTTTTTCACCACAGGAGGCGTAAATTTATTTTGGTTAACAGGTGGCGGTGGCGGCGCTGGTGGCGGTGGTGGCGGTGGTGGCGGTGGCGGAGGAGGGGCTTCGTTCTTTTTTACTTCTGCCATTTCTGTGTCTACTACTTCCAGTTCGTCTGACCCCTTTTTGCCCACAGCATTCGACACAACAGAAATAAGGAAGATAAGAACAGCCAGCGCTGCAGTAAGCAGCAATGCTTTGGTAAGCCTGTTGCCATACGTCTTGCGCAATTCGTAAGCACCGTATTGTTTATTCCTGCCATCAAATATGATGTCAAGAATATCTGCATTTAAAATTTTGTTGCTTTCCATTTAAAATTTCTTTTTTGTAAGATTCATATACAGCATGCATTCCATAAAAACTACTTGATGCCGTTGGCATCTTCTGTTTGTTTTATCAGGGAAATCTCCGCATCGTTGATATCAACTTCTGCGTAGTGCCCAGGCGGTATGCGGTTTATCTGCATTTCATCAAGGATGTCAATAGCGTTTCTAAATTTGCTTTCTTTATCAGCTTTGATGATATACATCAGGTCGCTAACAGATGAATCCCCATGTGGTACTGAGTTTCTTTTATCAAGTATTATCTGGCGTATGTCTTTAAAATTGCTGCTCTTAAAAATCTGACTGGCATTATCAGCAGTAAGGATGCCATTGTAGTAATATACCTGGTCTGCCTTGCCAAGCAGTATCGTCATGACTGCCGATTCTTTTACTTTCATTTTTTCCTCATCCTTGGCATCGTCTTTTGGCTCGTTCATCTTCATTGCAGTGGGTTTGCTCATAGTAGTGGTAAACACAAAGAATGTGATGAGCAGGAAGCCAAGATCCACCATGGGTGTTAAATCCACTCTGGTAGAAAGCTTTTTTGGTTTTTTGACGCCGGGGCCTTTCTTATGACCGCCACCCGACGAGGTATCCATTTCTGCCATCGTAAAGTATTTTTTCTGTTAATAATAATTATTCGTCTTTGCCTACACCCAATTCTTTGTTCCGCTTATACAATTCGGAACCAACAGGTGCAGATTCAGAATTGGTGACAATCCTGAATTTGTACAGTTCGTTTTTCTTTAATGCATATTTGATGTTCTTAAAATCAGGGTATAGCGCATCGCCATCGCCTTTTAAAAGAATCATCTCCTGCAATTTGCCAAGGTCTTCGCCCCTGTAAGCATTAATTACACTCCTTACCCAATCCACCATTTCATTATTAGCGCTGTCTTTAATAGGGATACCCTGCATTTGCGTGGGCGGCAACGGCTCGCTGCGGTTAACCAGGCTTTTCAACTGGCCCAGCGGCACACCAATAAAAGGCATCTTGCTTACTTTGTCCACTTCCTGTGGCGAAAGCCCAAGGCCTTTTGTTGTGTTGATGTCTTCCACCACTTCTTTCTTTTTTGTGCCTTCGCCCAGCATCAAAAAAGCTTTGCCTTCTTTGGTAAGCGTTATCAATATTGATTTTTCAGGCGCTGCCTTTGTAGAAACCGAATTGGGTGCAGCCACAGTTACCGCTTCTGGCGGTTTTTGCTTTGTGGCAAGGATAAAAAACGACAGCAGCAAAAAAGCTACATCGCACATGGCTGTCATATCTATCGCAGTGCTTTTACGAGGTACCTTCGCTCTTCCCATGGTATTAAATAATTTAGCGTTAAGATTCAGTTATGGGAAGTTTCCATAACTGTGTGGGTTTATTTATATAAAGAAGCGAAGCTTTGCGTTAATGTAAACCCGCTTTCGTCAATGCCATAAGTGATGCCATCAATTTTAGTGGTAAACATGTTATAGAAAATAATTGCAAAGGCGGAAGTGCCAATGCCAAGCGCCGTATTGTACAGAGCTTCTGAGATACCAACGGAAAGTTTGCTTGCTGCATCGCCGCCGCCTTCGCCTTCGCCAAGCGCAGAGAATGAGCGTATCATACCCAACACAGTGCCCAACAGGCCAAGGAGCGTTGCCACTGATGCGATGGTTGAAAGGAATACAAGGTTCTTTTCAAGCATTGGCAATTCTAGCGCCGTAGCTTCTTCCACTTCTTTTTGTATTGCCAATACTTTTTGTTCAGTAGAAAGTTCGTTATTATGAATCATTTCTTTGTATTTGTGAAGGCCGGCTTTCATTACATTGCCTACGCTGCCTTTTTGCCTGTCGCATGCAGCAAGTGCGGCATCCACATTTTTATTGGCCAGTTCGTATTGCACTTTGCGGATGAAATCTGCATTGCTGCCAGTGCCAGTTGCTTTTGAAATTGTAAGGAACCTTTCGATTACAAAAGTGAGCATCGTTAAAAAACAACCTATCAGGATTGGCACAATGATACCCCCAAGGTACATTTTGTTCAATGCGTTTTTAGGGCCGTCGTGCTCAGGCCAAAAGGCGCCATGCCCAGGTTTTGTAAAACCAGAAGGGTTTCCTAAAATAAACCTCCAGATTAAGTAACCGGCCAATATACATATTACCGGTGCCAGGTACGAAATTGCATTCCCGGATTTCTTTGCCGGAATTACTGATGATGCTTTTACTGTTGCAGTTGGTTTTGTGTCTGCCATGACGTTCAGTTTTTTTTGTGAGTGAAATGTAAGCGGTTTCGTTAATTAATTTTGGAACTACTCTTAAGATTAAAAAAACGGTAAAAAATCAATCGTTAATAGTTTTTACCGTTGTTGAGGCACAAGTTAATAAATAAACCGAAAGAAACAAATGCGCCTGTTTTTTTTTATTTTTTTCTCTAAAGAGCAACCCTTTTTAATTTTCATGCAAAATTTTATTGATGCAAACGGTTGCTGTTATTCATATCGCAAGGCAACAATGGGGTCAAGTTTTGCTGCCTTGTATGCTGGGTAAAGCCCTGCCAGCAAACCCACAAGCGCACACACAATAACACCTGCGGCCACCCATGCCCATGGCACTACAAAACCTGTTTTCAAAAGCAATGCCACTATATTGCCAAGCAGTATCCCAACTATAATGCCAGCAGCGGCACCCATAAGGCTTATAATGACAGACTCCCATAAAAACTGTTGCCTTATTTCCACGGCCCTGCCGCCAAGTGATTTTATCAGGCCTATTTCTTTTGTGCGCTCATTTACTGCCACCAGCATTATGTTCATTAGGCCTATGGCTGCGCCAAGCAATGTTATTAATGCAATGGCTATAGTGGCATAGCGCAGGTAGCGCAGGTTCTTCATCAGCGACTTGGCTATGCTGTCGCTTTTGTCAATGTAGAAATTATTTTCATCCTTTACGCCCAGTTTCCGTACCGGCCTGAAAACGCCTGCTGCTTCGCCGGTGGCCACATTCATCATCTTCATATCGTTTACCATCACGGCTATGTTGTACGACTTCCCTTCTGTGCCATGCACCCTCCTAACGTTGTTGTATGTTGTAATCACTACTTTGTCTGCGTTCATAAAAGCGCTGCTGCCTTTGTCTTTCAATATTCCAATCACCCGGTATTTGTTTTCTGCCACGGTAATTTCTTTGCCCACAGCACGGGCTGTATTTTCGCCATATAGTTTCTCAGCTACTGCATAGCCCAAAATGCAAACGCTGCTGCCGCTTTCCACGTCCGCACTTACGAAATTCCTGCCTGCAGCAATTTCATACCCATTCAGTGTTAAATAATTTTCATCGCCGCCAACAAGCCTTACATCAGGGTTTGTTTTTTTTGTTTCGGTATTGGCAATAATGCCCCCGGGGCCGCTTATAGCAATGCCCACCACCGCAGGGAAATTATAACGCTCCTTAAAACCCCTTGCCTCATCGAAAGTAATGGGCTTGCCTTCATTGGAAGATTTGGAACGAAGCGAACTGCGGCTTACTTTTTTTGTATCGCCCTCATCGGGGCCGCCAAAGTGCATGCGCCTTTCTTTATAGCGTATGCTGAAAGCATTGGCGCCCATAGTGGAGAAACTTTTAGTAAGGCTTTGGTTTACTGCCTCCACAGAAGTGATGATGGATATAAGCGCCATAATACCCAATGCGATTATAACTACTGTTATGGCTGTGCGGAGGCGGTTGCTTTTTACAGTATTGTAAGATAGCGATATGACGTCCCGGTACTTCATTCAAATAATTCGGCTTAAAGATAAAATGCCCGGAGCAATTTGCGGCAGGAATAATTACGAATGGGGAAAAACTGGAAAAGCCGGGGCGGTTGCAATTAATAATGCAGCCATTCTGTAACTAAAAAAGGGAAAAGCCCCAATACAATAATTAAAGCCGCAGTAATCACCAGCAGGGATTTAAATGCAGGCGTGATACTTTGTTCGTTCGAAGCCCCATCGGCAGGGTTTTTAAAAAATATTGCCTGTATAATTTTAAAATAATAGTAAGCACTCACGGCAGCACACAATACTGCAAATAATACCAGCCAGTGCTGGTGCCCATCTTTTAGTGCAGCTACCAGCATATAAAATTTGCCAAGGAAGCCTGCTGTTAAAGGAACGCCTGTAAGCGACAATAAGAATATAGCAGCAGTAACAGCCAGCACAGGCTGCCTTTTTGCCAACCCATTAAAGCCGTCAATAGTATAATCATTCATCCTGGTAAGGATGGCAAATAAGCCGATAGAAGCAAGGCTGTAAGCAGCAGCATATAACACCAGGCCTTCCTTTGCAGTTTGGTTGATGGCAAACACAGCAAACAACATAAAGCCTGCCTGTGCAATGCTTGAATATGTCAGCATGCGTTTTACGCTTTGCTGGAACACTGCAGTTAAGTTGCCTATAAGCAAAGTAGCAGCAGTAATAACAGCAATCAGCGGTTGCCATTGTGCCTTCACGCCGCCAAAAGCATTTTCAAACAACCGGATAAATGCAATAAAACCTGCGGCCTTTACAATGGTGGCCATAAAAGAAGTAAATACTGTTGGGGCGCCGTCATATACATCAGGGGTCCAAAAATGGAATGGCGCTGCGGATACTTTAAAGCCCATCGATATTACCATGAATACGAGGCCAATGGCCACCATCACCGGCATTTTGCCTTCGCCTAAATTAATATTGTCAATAAAAAAAGAGCCGCTGGTATTGCCCCCGTACACAAAGGCAATACCCATGAGCATGATGCCGGTGGAAAAAGAGCCCATCAAAAAATACTTCAGGGCTGCTTCATTGCTTTTTAAGTTGCGCTTGTCGCTTCCTGTGAGTATATATAATGGGATAGACATTATTTCTATCCCAAGGAATAATGTAAGCAATGTATTGAAGGTAGCGCTGATACTTACACCGCACAGCACAAAAAATATCAAAGCGAAATATTCAGGGCCATGTTCACCGGTTTTAATTATGTCACGGCCATTAAGCAAAAAATATAACAGCGTACAGAATAAAGCAATGGAGATAAACGTAAGGTTGAAGCTGTTGAAGTGCAGCATTTCTTTTACATCAACAGAAAACAGCAAGCGGTATTCTGTTTTGCCTGCAAACCAGTTAGGCTGCACCAGTTCGTAGGCATTGCATGCAAACACCAGAAGCAAGCCTGCAACAGCCCATGGCAATGCCCGGCTTTTGTTTTTTAAAAACACACCGCCAAACATCATAACTACGCCCCAAACCGCTGTTAAAATAATTGCATTCATACCTGCTGTTTCCCAAAGGGGAATATTTATTGTATTATTTGAATTTTGCTGCCAGCAATGCCACAGTTTCTTTTGTAATATTGAAGAAAGGCTGTGGATAAACCCCTGCTACGAATATCAACACTACTATTATTGCCAGCACTAATTTTTCGTTGAATGAAATGTCTTTCATGTTGGCAGTAAGCGTATTGCTTTCGCCATAAAAAACTTTCTGTACCATGTTCAAAGTATAAACTGCTGCCAGTATAATGCTTAACCCTGCAACAACTGTGTACCAGATATTAAACCTGAACAATCCGCTGAACATCATAAACTCCCCAATAAATGCATTGGTTAATGGCAATGCAATATTAGCCAGCGCAATTATCACCAGCATGATAGTAAGCACGGGGGCTTTATGTGCTACGCCGCTTAATTGAGAAATCTTTCTTGTGCCCAACTGTTTTTCTGTCAATTCAATAACCACCCATAAGCCGGTAATATTGATACCATGATTAAACATTTGTATCATCACCCCTTCAAATGCTATTGTTTTTGCCGTAAACAAAGAAGCACACATTAAGC
>CAYRRL010000123.1:0-7917 GCA_964426665.1 uncultured Ferruginibacter sp.
AAATGGCTTTACCTGCAGCAACTGTGTTTGGTAAGCAACAGTGTAAGGCTGCGAAATAGTTTGACCTTCGCTGATGGGGAAGGCCCTGTCTTCGTAAGCAATCTCATCAAAGGCACTGTCTAAAAAAAAATGGCGGGGTATATTATTCATAGCCGCCAATACTGCTTCGTCATTAATGCCTTTGCTCCTCAGCAAATCAATCAATTTTTTCCGCAGCCCTTTGTGCCGGTAAGTATCGTCGTATTTTCTCATAGTATCTTAGTGGCACGAATTACAAACTTTTTAAGGAATAAAACAAAAGAATAAATAAGGCATACAATAACAACCCGGCGCCGCCTGCTCATTTTTCAATTGTGGAAATTGGCTAAGTTTACATCATAGCAATGCCGCCAGCCAAATTATGCTGAACCCAGACAAGCACAAACATATTGACGACAGCCAACTGCTCGAAAATTTTTACGCAAGCAAAGACAACCAATGGCTGGGCCTGCTGCTGCAACGGTATACTTTGCTGCTGCTGGGCGTGTGCATGAAATATTTAAAAAATGAAGAAGAAGCAAAAGATGCGGTGCAGCAGGTATTCCTTAAAGCCATTACCGAATTGCACAAATACAAAGTGGATTATTTTAAAAGCTGGGTATACATGGTGGCCAAAAACCACTGCCTTATGAAGCTAAGGCATAAAGGCAGGTACCCGGTTGAAATAAATGAAGAATTGCTGTTAACCCCTGAAGAAGCGGCAGACAAAAACACTTACCTGCAAAAAGAACAAACACTTACCGATATGGCATGGGCGCTGGAACAATTAAATAAAGAACAGCAGCAATGCTTAACTTTGTTTTACCTGCAAAAAAAAAGCTACCAGGAAATAACAGAAGCAACAAGCTATACTCTGCTGCAAGTGAAAAGCTATATACAAAACGGCAAACGCAACCTGAAGATAATGCTGGAGAAGAGAGGCAATAATGATTAGTTATCAGTGATTGGTTATTAGTAAGAAAGGGCTTTAATGCAATATGAGAATCAACCAATAACCATTAACGAATAGCCATTAACAAAAAAAATGAGCGGTGAATTAAAAGACATATTGGGCAACAGCAATAAGGATATTGACAACCAGCAGCTGATGAACTATCTCAGCAGCCAGTTGAATAAGGAAGAATTGCATGAACTTGAAAAAGCAATGGCAGGCGATGCATTTGTAAATGATGCCATTGAAGGCCTGCAGCAAATGCAGGGCAGCAGCAGCATCACTGCTTATGTGGAGCAGCTGAACAATAGCCTGCATAAGCAAATTGCCCTTAACAAAAAACGAAAAGAAAAACGCAGGCTAAAAGATTCGCCCTATACTTATCTTGCCATCATTGTTTTGCTGGTGCTGTTAGTGGTTTGTTTTTGGGTAGTGAAAAAATATATTGGCGCAAATAAAAACCAGCTTCCGGTTACCGGCTATGTTACTCCAAAAAAATGAACCCCACGCATACAGAGGCTCTTAAATTATTAGCTTTCTATAAAAATCCGCAGAAATAATTTTACAACAAGGCATTAGTTTTTTAATTTTTTTGTATATTTAATCCACTGCCTTAACAACCTGTTAACCGCTGCTGAAAAGGCTGGCTCTTTAAACCAATAAACCCTTATCTATGCCGGTAAAAAAAATTGTTACCCAATACATAAGCCTATTTGTGCTGCAGTTGCTTGCCGCCATCATTTGCGGGCCGCATTCATGTGAGTGGGGCAACACTATGTATTTCTTTTCGGGTATTGCATGCCTTGCAACTGCGTTTGCTTTATATGTAATGCAAACCAAATGCAAGCTTCAAAAAAGGGTTACGATGGGTTTACTCATGGCATTGATGTCGGTAGCATTTTGGTGCATGGGTTTTATCCTTTTTGATTTCAGGATTATATGCAAGCTGTTTTAACCGGCATATAAAGAGGTTTGGTATCAGCAGCACATGCAGAAACCCTCTAACCCATCCGTTGCTTCATTGCCTCATACAAAATAACACCATTGGCAACAGACACATTCAGCGATTCAAAATCACCGGGCATGGGTATAGAAAATTGTTCATCGCAAATTTTCATCAACGCAGGGTAAATGCCCTTTTCTTCGCCACCAAGCACAATGGCGCAAGGCAATGAAAAATCAAGCTCCATTATTTTTTTTGAAGCCGTCATTTCGCTGGCAAAAACTTTAATGCCGTTAAGATGCAGTTCGTCCACTGCTTTCATAAGGCTGGCCACACGGCACACGGCAATTTTTTCCAATGCCCCAGCCGACGTTAGTATGGCATCTTCGTTTAATGCGCCAACACCTTTATCAGGTATTATGATAGCCTGCACGCCAAAACAAAAAGCGCTACGGGCAATAGCGCCAATGTTGCGGATATCGGTGATGCCATCGAGCATGATAAACAATGGCGTTTCGCCCTGCTCTACTGTAAAGGAAATTACATCCTGCAAATCCTGGTACTGTATTTTGCTGATAACAGCCATGCAGCCTTCGTGGTTGCTTACATTAAAGCTGTTGAGTTTTTCAACCGGCACTTTGTTGATAGGCACTAAGTTTTTCTCTGCCAGTTTTTTTATAGTGTCCACAGCTTCGCCATGTATGGTTGCCTGCAGGTATATCCTTTCTAATTGTTTGCCCTCGTTCATGGCATTGATTACTGCCTGCCTGCCAATAATGAGTGTATTCTTCTTTGGGCGCTGCTGCTGGCGGTTGCGGAAATTTTTCATAACGCAAATGTACACAGATGTTACTTGCCAGGAATTATACGAACGGGTACTAATTTATTTTGCCACAGATAGCACGGATTAACACAGATTTTTTATTATTCGGCTGATTGGCGTAATTCGTGGCGGCAAACTTACTTTTGCAAATAATTATGAAATTTATTTTCAGGGCTATTGGCAAGGCGCATGAACCTTTTGTAAAAGAAGGCACAGAGATGTTTACCAAACGCATTGGCAATTATTTTGCTGCTGAGTGGCACATCATTCCAATGCCAAAGAATGCCGGCCAATTGAGCGAAACAGAATTAAAAAAGAAAGAAGGCGAGCTGCTGCTGCAAAGTTTTCAAAAAGAAGATTATGTGGTATTGCTGGATGAAAGAGGCAAACAAATGAGCAGCGAGGGGCTGGCGCAATTTATACAGCAAAGGGCAAACGAAAGTGCAAGGAATTTTGTATTTGTAATTGGAGGCGCTTATGGCGTAAGCAATGAAGTTGCACAAAGAGCCAACTACAAATGGAGCTTGTCGCAACTAGTATTCCCCCACCAGCTCGTAAGGCTTATTATTGCAGAACAGGTGTACAGAGCCTGCACCATTTTACGAAACGAAAAATACCATCACCAGTAATACAATATCTATGAACGAGTTTTCCCATTACCCCATTACTTTTTCCATCATTGGTTTTACCGTGCTTATTTCTTTTATTGCTTTTAACAATGAAGAGGCAAAACACAAACTGCTGTTTTACCCTTACGGCATGAACACACCAAATGAATATTACCGCTTTATCAGCTACGGCTTTATCCATGCAGACTATATCCACTTGTTCTTTAACATGTTTACTTTGTATTCATTCGGCAGGATAGCAGAAGCCGTTTTGTTCAACAAAAGCCAGTATTTAATTTTTTATATTACAGCCCTAATAGCATCTGCCATTTTTGATTTTATAAAAAACCGCGGCAACTCACGGTACGGGGCATTAGGCGCTTCTGGAGCTGTATCGGCAGTAGTTTTTTCCACTATCATATTTAACCCATGGGAAAGAGCCATTGCTATATTTGGGGTAATTGCATTACCCAATATTGTTTTTGCTGTTTTGTATTTGGTGTATTGTGCTTATATGGCCAAGCGTGGCGGCGACAACATTGGGCACAGCGCACATTTGTGGGGCTCAGTCTATGGCTTTGTTTTTACAGGCATCATCCACCCCGATTTATTGCAAAGCTTTTTTCAGCAGCTTATGCATCCTTCTTTTTAATTAACTCTATTACCAATACCTGTTGTGTATGTGCTGTCATTTTAAAACGGTTGTCGATACGCATGCCCACAACCCAGATGATTTTTTTATTCATCTCCACCACCCAGGCATTTTCTTTTTCCGGCAGCGACAATTTACTGTCAATAAAAAAACGGCTGAGCTTTTTCTTTTTATCCATGCCCAGCGGGTAAAAATAATCTCCTTGTTTCCATTTACGCAGCAGCAGCGGGAACTCAATATCATTGGCATCTAACTGACCAAACAACGGCGAATGCTTTAGTTTATGCTGCGCCCTTGTGGCCCTGTAGATTTTTATTTCCCCATTGGCAAATTGTATTTTTTCATCACCGGCTTCTATCAAAATATTTTGGGCTGTTGCTGTTTCATTGGGTGAAATGATAAGCCAGTTCCGGTTTTTAATGATACGGTGAGTTGGCGACTGGATGTATTTGCCGCTTTCGCTTTCGAGCAGCGCCAGTGCCTCGGTTGTTTGATGAGAGGAAAAATTGAAGCCTTTTATTATTTCGTATAGCACTGTTTGCAGCGCTTCTGTTTTTTTTAACTTTAAAACAGGGATGTGGAATTCATTGCCTTTTTGCTCGATTAGCTTTTTCTTATGAAATTCAATAGCTTGCTGGTAGAGCAATTCTGTTTCTGCAAAGCGGTTGGTATTGTTCAGCACATTAGATGCTGCTTCAGGGTATACTTTTGATATTTCCGGCAAAATGGTATTGCGAAAAAAATTGCGTGTGAAATCGTTTTGCAGGTTGCTGCTGTCTGTTACAAATGCCAGTTTGTTTTCAGCAGCAAATTGTTCCAGTTCAATTCTTCTGGCAAACAACAACGGCCTTACAATCTTTCCCTGCTTTGCCAACATGCCCCTTATGCCTGCTATGCCCGTGCCACGAAAGAAATTCATAGCAGCAGTTTCAATGTTGTCGTCAGCATGGTGCGCTATTGCAATAAACCCCAGCTTATTTTCTTTTTCGTTTGCCAGTTGATTGAACCATTTGTAACGCAAATCCCTTGCAGCCGTTTCAATTGATTTTTTTTCCGCAGCAGCAATTGCACTTGTATCAAATTGCTGCACTAACACCCTTGCTTCATATTTTTTGCCAAGTGACCTTACAAATGTTTCGTCTCTTTTGCTCTCATACCCTCTCAATTGAAAATTGCAATGCGCTATCACAAAATCATAACCGGCCTGTTTGCATAGTTCGCACAACACCACCGAATCAACGCCACCGCTAACAGCAAGCAACAACCTGTCTTTTGGCTGAAAAAGATGGTTGGCACCAATATATTCTTTGAATTGTTGTAGCAGCATAATTTTGTAAACAGCGCCGCTAAAATAAAGATATTACGCCAATGCAATTTGTTTTTGCCACGAATGGCATATCCCGATAGCTGACGGAAGACACAAATACGTTTCCTTTGGCAATTTTAAAAAGCAATACACAATTGCCAACAGCAATCTATCCTTCCTAATAAAATCAAAAACGCCTTGCTGCCTTCACGGCAAAAAACAATAATCAACACCTTGTGGAAAATAATATAACGGCTAAATACGTTCAATTAACGAATTTCATTTTATCAAACTTATCCATTGCAGGAAAATAAAGAAATATCGGCCCTGTTAAACCTGATTGACGACCCTGACGAAGAAGTGTACAACACAGTGAGCGACAGGATTATCTCTTTTGGCAAAGGCATCATCCCCAACCTGGAGCATTTGTGGGAGCACACAAGCGATGAGTATATACAAGAACGTATAGAGCTAATGATTCACCGCTTGCACTTTAAAGACCTTACAGCCGACTTTGACCACTGGAAAAACGGCAGCAACGAACTATTGCAGGGCGCATTGCTCACGGCACGCTACCACTACCCTGAAATACAAACTATACAAACACTGCAAGAAATTGAGAAAATACGCCGCAACATATGGCTTGAGCTGAATAATTACCTGACACCGCTGGAGCAGGTAAATGTTATCAGCAGCATTTTATACAACTATTATAAAATGATAGGGGTTGAAATTGCTTACAACCAGCCCGAAGATTTTTTCATCAACAAAACAGCAGAAACAAAAAGGGGCAATGCCATCAGCAATGGCATTTTGTATTTAGTGCTTTGCCAGTTGCTCGACATACCTGTAAAAGCCATCAACATACCAAGGCAGTTTATACTGGCTTATATGGATACGAGCTACCACATACTCAACCCGGGTGCACACAACTCCGAAAAAATCAAGTTTTATATCGACCCGTTAAACGGGCAGATATATTCCCACAAAGACGTGGAAAATTATTTCAAGCGTATCTCTGTGCCACCCACCACTTCTTACTTCAGGGAAATGAGCAACAAAGCAGTGATACAATTTTTGCTGGAAGAACTGGCTAAATGCTTTGATGATGACCTGAACCGCTACAAGATGAATGAAATTTTATCGCTTGCCAAATTGATTGGCGAATGATTTACCATGTGGCAACCCAAGCATTTTGGCAACAAGCTTTGCAGCAAGGGTATTATGAAACACCCTCATTGGCTGCAGAAGGCTTTATACATTTTAGCAAAAAGGAGCAGGTAGCCGGCGTGTTGCAACGGTATTACAAAAATGCAACTGGTTTACTATTGCTGCATGTTGATGAAAACAAATTGGCTGCTGAATTAAAATACGAATTATCGCCTTCGGTTAATGAATTGTTCCCTCACTTGTATGGAAGATTGAATTTGGATGCGGTGGTTGAAACAGCTAATCTTTAATTCTTTGCAAACTTTGCTTGGTAGCGTAAAAACTCACAAAGGGAATTCATAAAAAAAATCCTGCGCTTTTATCCATCCATTTTTTTCGTACACAGATTGGGCACGGTAATTATCAGAACCGGTTTGCAATAACAAATAAGCTGCGCCGGTTTCCCTGCCAAATTGCTTGGCCTGCTGCAACAATGCCTCGCCTATGCCCTGGTTACGGGCTGTTTCTGCCACAAACAAATCATTCAGTATCCACGACTTTTTCATTTGCACTGAAGAAAATACAGGGTACAATTGTACAAAGCCAACAGGTTCGCCGCCCATTACAGCAAGGAAAACTGCAGACTCGTTGTTGGCAAGCCGCTGCTGCAAAAAATCAAATGCAGCGGGCAAATCAGATTTTTGATTGTAAAAAACACGGTAAGCATCAAAAAGCAATGCAACCGACGACGCATCATCCTTTGTTACCTTTTTAATATCAAGCACCATACTTAATCATTAATTTGGCCTGTCAAAATACTTTATTTCACCAACATAAAAAAAATACCATGATAAACTGGGGCGATTTTGAAAAAATAGAAATGAGGGCAGGCACTATTATAAGTGCGGCTGTATTTGAAAAAGCAAAAAAACCTGCTTACCAGCTTATTATTGATTTTGGCGAATACGGCATAAAAAAATCATCCGCACAAATAACAGTGCACTACAGCACAGAAGAATTGAAAGGCAAACAAGTAATTGCTGTTGTAAATTTCCCTCCCAGGCAAATAGCTAATTTTTTCAGCGAATGTTTAGTGCTCGGTGTATATGATGAAAACAATGATGTGGTATTATTGCAACCGGGCAAGCAAGTAAAAAATGGCTGTAAAGTTGGGTGAGCTTTTTAATATTGAGCCGCTTGCCGCCTATTGATGGAATTGCCCTAAAAAAGAACTCACTCTTTTAAAGTTGTCTTTATTCAAACTGAAGTAATGGTTGCGGCCTTCTTTGCGGCATTCAAGAAGTTTGCTATCGCACAATAGTTTGATGTGGTGGCTGCAGGTGGGCTGCGACAACCCCGTAAGCCCCTGCACATCGCCACAGCATACTTCGCCTTTACGGTTTACTTCCTGCAGTATAGACAAGCGGCAAGGGTCAGCAATGGCACTCATCGCTTTTTCAATAAAC
>CAYRRL010000124.1:0-7831 GCA_964426665.1 uncultured Ferruginibacter sp.
GCTTAAGTTGCCAGCAAATAGGTTGCTTTGCATATCTACATCTGAGTTATTGATAAACCCTTTAAACCTGTTATTGCTGAAATTTACATATACATTCACCTTCAGCCATTTTGCTGCTGGCACCATTGCGGCCATCGTAATACCAAATTGTTGCTGGCTTGCAATATTGCTTTTAGTAATGAAAGTTTCATTCCTCTCCTCATTTTGGTCAAGCACATCGTTCATTAAGTCTGTTGTTTTTGTGTAATTGAGCGTCGTAGTAAAATTGCCTTTATAACTGTGCGACAATTCAATATTGTGGCTGAATTGGGGTTTCAAATTGATGTTGCCAGCCTGATAAGTGTATTTATCCAAGAAAAAATAAAATGGGTTCAGGTCTGCGTAATCAGGGCGCTCAATCCTTCTTCCATAATTAACAGAAAAATTGTTTTTTTCATTAGCATCGAAACTTACATACATTGTAGGGAACAACTGAGTGTAGTCCCTTTTGAACTTTTGATTGGTGGTAACCTGATTTCCTTTTGACAAAGTATTTTCCAAACGCAAGCCAACTTGTGTATTCCATTTTTTTCCAAACCCTTTGTTTAAGTTCACATAAGCCGCTTTTATTTCTTCTTCATAAATAAAATGATTGCTGCGATTATTGTCGTAAGCAGTGCTGCCATTTTTTACAAGGTAATATTTGGCATCATTATCGGTCGTTACAAAACTTGCCTTTGCACCTGCTTCCAATTTTACATTGCCCTTCAGGATTTGGCTGTAGTCTGCTTTAAAGCTGTAAATATTAATGCTTGAGGGCACTTTGCTTATTAGTGAATCGCCATGTGCGGCGGGGTTATTACTGGCATCAAAATACTGGTTGTCGAGCAACTGGTCATTATCCTGTGAATAATGCATAAAATCAGCGTCAAAAGACAGTTCCCTCCCCGATGTGTCAAAGACATGCCTCAAGTTGAAATTGCTGCTGAAATTTTTCCATTTGTTGCTCATATCAGTTACTGCCAACGTGCTTGAGTCTGTTGCCCCCGCATCGTTTTTCAGCAATGTTGTGCCCGTGCTGTTAAAAGCATTCCCATTGATAAAACCCGAAACAATTGCTCCTATTGTTGTTTTTTTTGAAAGTGTAATATCCATGCCCAGTTTTGCATCGTGGGAGTAATTGTGGTCAACTAATATGGAAGATTGATCGAAAATGGAAAGCAGTTGCTTTGAGTTTTTATCCCTGAATTTCCTCAGTATGGAAAGCTCCGAATACCTTTTGTTATTATTATAGCTATAGTTTCCAAACAGATTAATATTCTTATTCCTGTAATTAAAATTGAATCCATCGTTTGTCCTTACATATTTGCCTTGTGTTACGGATGTGCTAATGCTGCCATTAAGCCCCATCATTTTAATTCTCTTTGTTTTGATATTAATGACACCTGCGTTGCCTGCCGCATCATATTTAGCAGGTGGGTTAGTCATTATTTCAAGCAATTCAAGTTGGTTGGATGAAAGGCTTTTTAAAAAATTCGCCAAGTCTTGCCCGGATAAGTATGAAGGCTTGCCATCAATAAAAATTTTTACGCCCTGCTTGCCTTTCAGGCTGATGTTGCCGTCTTTATCTATGCTCACTCCGGGGGACCTTTCCAATACATCCATAGCAGACGAGCCGGCATTTGAAACTGAAGCATCTACATTTACAATAACCCTGTCCGCTTTCCTTTCAATGAATTGTTTTTTGGTGTTCACTACAACCTCTTTCAGGTTTTGATTTGCGGGCACCAATTGCAATGTTCCTACTGTAGCAACAGTATCTGTTTCGGTAATAGTAAAAAGCTGTGAGTAGGCCTTTGAATGCCCAATAGAACTGGCGCAAACGAGATACCCGCCAGGTTTTACATTTTCAAAAATAAATGCCCCCTCCCTGTCAGTAACAGCCGATTTTACAAGGCTGCTGTCGGCGCCCCTTAAAAGGGAAATGGAGGCAGCGTCAATAACTGTTTGGTTCCCGCCGCCTTTAATGTAGCCGGTAACGGTACCGGCGCTTTGTGCAATGCACATGGTGCTTGTGCTGATGGCTATCAGCAGTGTAAATAAAAGTTTCATGGCTATACTTTGTTTTAAATATTACAGGACAAAGCTATGTACTTTGTAATACAAGGTACATTTATATACACAAACGGTTCTATTTAGGTGTTAAGTGGGGATGAGATTGGGAAAGCCTATTCTTTGTGTTTATTTGAAACTAAAACATAAACGATGGTGAGTATGCCGGCAATTACTAATGAGAAAGAAATGGCTTCAGCCTGGGTTACCTTCATGCCAAGGAAGTTGATCAGGTTATTCACCCTGATATGCTCAATTACAAACCGTTCTGTGCCATTGAACACAAGGTAAATACCCGTCATAAGGCCCGCAATTTTAATTTGCCTGCGGATGGCCCATAATATCAGAAAGATAAGCGTGCAGAGGATGGTTTCATAAAAAGGCGTGGGGAATACAGGCACAGGCAATGCCGTGTTATGCTCATCCTGTATGCCCGGCAATACAATACCGTCTTTATTCACGTTCTGTGGGTACGCATAAGCCACCATCCAAACAGGCAGGTAGGATGGTGCCTTAACGGCTTTGTTAGGTACTTCTTCGAGGGTGGTATGCTTCCTGTCTCCTGATAAAAAATGGGTGCTGTATTTTTCCAATTGCGCTTTGTATTCACCAGGCTTTGCCTCTACAGCCTTACCGGTTGAATCAGTAATATAAGCACTGTTGTAAATGCCCCAGTCGCCATCTCCCGCCACCTGGCAACCAATACGGCCCACTGCATACGCCAGTATAAGAGCAGGCGCAGCAGCATCTATCAAATGGATTACCTTAATGTTCTTCTTTGCACCGTAAGTACAAATAGCAATGGCTGCTAAAATAAGCCCGCCATAATACGTGAGCCCACCTGCAGAAAACAATCTTTCCCATGGATGGGCTTTAAAGTCTTCCCAGTTTTCAAGGCCGTCAAAAATTTTTGCACCTATGATGCCAAACACAAGCCCTATTACAATAATGTCACCCACCCTGTCATGCGGCCAAATCCTTATAGAGCGCTGCTCTGGTGTTTTTGATTTTTGTTTATTCTTTTCACGCCATTTAAGCCCTGCCAATAACAAGCCAAGCAGTATGCCTGCCAACCAATTTCCCTGCGATGAAAAAATATATTCCTGCGGGCTTAGCTCTTCTGGCTTGCTTAATATTACGCCAAGCAGTTTATAGCCAAACAAAAAACCAGTTATAAAATTGATAAGCAGGTCAAAAAAAGATGCAGGCTTGCCTACGATAATTGTTTCCTCCCTGGGCAAAAGCAGAGCAAGCTTTTCTTTCCGTTTCAATTCGCTTGACAATACAATGGCGGCAACAATAAAAGCCACTGCCACCATAAACCCAAACGTATTTAGAAAGCTGAGCGCTTTCCATTCCACACCAAACCAGTCTTTGAAAACGTAATATAAATTGGGATACATGGTTTGGTTATTGGTGGTTCATTATTAGTGATTTGTTATTGATTGTGCAAGATAATGAGGAAATAGATGATTATTAATATGGATTGGCATGATGCCATGATTTGTTTGATAAAAAACCCCCGGCTAAAAAGCAAGGGGCGTTACTTACTAATCCATCAAAAAAAATTTAATTGCAATATTGCTCAAAAGCGCCAATCAGGTTTTCTGCAATCATCGCAGCGCTCCTGCCTTCAATGTTGTGCCTTTCTATAAAGTGCACCAACTGCCCGTCTTTAAACAGAGCGATAGAAGGCGAAGATGGCGGGTATGGCAATAAATGCTCACGGATTTTTTTAACTGCATCCACATCAAAACCTGCAAAGCTGGTGGCTAAGTGGTCAGGTTTTTTTGCACTGTTGTGAACAGCCATTAAAACCCCTGGCCTGGCCGTACCGGCACTACAGCCGCAAACTGAATTTATTACAACAAGCGTGGTGCCTGTTTCTGTTATTTTTGATTCTACATCGGAAGGTGTCAGCATTTCTGAAAAGCCATTTTCTGTTAGCTCTTCTTTCATGGGGATGACAATTTCGGCTGGATACATAGTTTATATGAATTTGTTTAGGCGGCAAATTTACAAACAGCAATCAAATAAAGAGGCAGGCATTTTTTCTACACCCGGTTAATAAAGCAAAAACTCCCTCTTTCGATAATAAACCTTGCTTCTCAATACACAAAAAGAGACATTAAGTCAGCAGCCAGAACGCAAATACGCCACATCGGCACAAAAAAATATGTTTTTTGCCAATCTAACTTAGAAAAGAGTAATGGAACGGCATTTGAAAAGATAGCAGTACAAACAAAAATTAATAACTTATAAAAATTAATAGCTATGACACTCGTAAAAGTAAACAACCCGGTTGCCAAATCTTTTGATGGCTTATTAAATGACTTTTTCAACGAATTGCCATCTTTCGGCAAAAAATGGAGCGATGACGCTTTTGGTTTCCCTCCTGTAAACATTACTGAAAATGCAAACAATTACCACCTTGAAGTGGCAGCGCCAGGCATGGACAAAGCAGATTTCAATGTGAAGCTTGATGGCAATATACTTACCATCAGCGCTGAGAAAAAACAGGAAACAAAAGACGAAACTTCAAAATCCATCCGCAAAGAATTCAGCTACAAAAGCTTCAAACGCAGTTTTACCCTGGATGAAAAAATTGATGCTGCAAGCATCAATGCTAAGTACGAAAACGGCGTATTGAAAGTTGAGTTACCCAAAAAAGAAGAAACAAAAGCTGTGGCAAAAGAAATAACTATTGCCTGAGCTATAAAGATAACATACAGTTGGTTTTGATAATTAAAGCGCCCTGTTTCTACAGGGCGCTTAGTTTTTCAATATCTAACAGTTCTTAGTAGCCCAGAATCTTCAGCATGCTCTGGGCGCTCTGTTCTTTTGCATACACCCAATCCACCAGCTTGCCATTTTTATCATGCCCCACAATAATATGTTTAGGCGAAGGTATAAGGCAATGCTTGATACCCCCATAGCCACTTATCTGGTCCTGGTATGCGCCAGTGTGGAAAAAGCCAACATACAAAGGCTCCTCTTTTGACAGCTTTGGCAAAAACACTTCGTTGATATGTTCTTCGCTGTCGTAATAATCGTGGCTGTCGCAGGTAATGCCGCCAAGGGTAACACGCTGGTATTCGTCGTCCCATTTATTTATGGGCAGCATCAAAAACTTTTCGCCAATGCCCCATGTATCAGGCAGCGTTGTAATAAAAGATGAATCAATCATGTACCAAATCTCCCTGTCGTTTTGGTGTTTCTCGTCAATTACGCTGTAGATATGCGCCATGCTTTCGCCAACAGTGTAGCTGCCAAACTCAGTGAAGATGTCCGGCATGGGAACTTTGTTTTTTGCACAGGCCACTTTTATGTTACGCACTATTTCGTTAATCATAAACTGGTAGTCGTACTCAAAGCCCAGCGAATGTTTGATTGGGAAGCCGCCGCCAATATTAATGGAATCCAACTCAGGGCAAATTTTTTTCAACTGGCAATACAGGTTAATCACTTTGTTCAGTTCGCTCCAGTAATAAATATCATCCTTTATTCCCTTGTTCAAAAATATATGCAGCATTTTCAACTGGAACTTATGCTCATAGCCTTCTATCTGATCAACATAAAACTCTAAAATATCTTTAGCCCTCATGCCCAGCCTTGATGTATAAAACGGGAAAGTGGGTTCTTCTTCTGCCGCTACCCTTATTCCCAGTTTAAAAGTGTCTTTTACATTGCGGTATGCTTTTAGCTCTTCGCTATTGTCAAGAACGGGAATTACATTTTTGAACCCTGAATTAAGCAATTTAGAAATACGGCTGGTATAGGCTTTTTGTTTAAAGCCATTGCAAATAATATAGGTGTCTTTGTTTATTTTCCTGCGGCTATATAGTTTGTTGATAATGTCAATATCATAAGCATACGAAGTCTCAAGATGGATTTCATTCTTTAATGCCTCTTCTACTATAAAGGAGAAATGCGAACTCTTAGTGCAATAACAATAATTGTATTTGCCAGTGTACTTATGCTTCTTAAATGCAGCGGCAAACATTTTCTTCGCTTTGTTTATCTGCATCCCAATCTTTGGCAGGTAAGTAAGTTTTAAAGGTGTGCCGTATTTGTCAATCAGTGCTTTCAGGTCCTGATTGTTGTAGCGGAGGTAACTGTTTTCAACTTTAAAATCCTCCTGCGGGAAGTTGAAGGTTTGCTTTACAAGGTCAGCGTAAGAGTTGTTCATTTGGCTCATTGGCGAAAAACATGTTTTTAGTTTTGCAAATGTAAATGATAGATAAATGCAGGGGCATTATTTTTTCGGGGCTGAAATGCAGGATACTTTCATACCTTCATAGCTTATAGCCACTCCTAATAACTCTTGTATGCAAACTGCTTCATTGCCAAAACAACGTGTAGCTTCAATCGACCTGCTACGTGGCGCCATAATGATCATCATGGCGCTTGACCATGTGAGAGATTATTTCCATTACACCTCATTTCAGTATGACCCGCTCGACCTTACAAAAACAAGCGCCCCTATATTTTTTACAAGGTGGGTAACACATTTTTGTGCGCCGGTATTTATGATGCTGGCCGGCACGTCTGCTTTTTTAAACGGCCAGAAAAAAACAAAAAAGCAATTGTCGTGGTTCCTGTTTACCCGTGGGCTTTGGCTGGCAATACTTGAATTTACCGTTGTAAATTTTGGCTGGAACTTCGATATACATTTCCACTCCATTTTGTTTATTACTATCTGGGCGCTTGGCATCAGCATGATTGCATTGTCAGTAATAATTTACCTGCCTAAAAAAATAATTCTTGCTATTGGTATCCTTTTATTGTTTGGCCACAACCTCTTAGATAATGTGCATGTGCAAGGCGAAACAGCCGGTGCGTTTGGCTGGGCGCTGCTGCATGAGCCTTTCTTTTTTAACTGGCACAGCAAACTTATTTTAGTTGGCTACCCTGTTATTCCCTGGATTGGCATTATTACGCTTGGCTATTGCCTCGGCAATTTTTATGTTTTATCTTTTGATGCTGCAAAAAGAAAAAAAACATTGCTGCAAATTGGCTTTGGCGCTATTGCATTATTTGTTTTGCTGCGTGCCGGCAACTTTTATGGGGATGCACACCACTGGGAAAAACAATCAACTCCCCTTTTCACTTTCCTCTCTTTTTGGGATACAACAAAATACCCGCCATCGCTTTTGTATGGTTTAATGACGCTTGGGCCTGCATTGGTTTTTTTAGCGCTTACGGAAAAGGCAAGAAGCAGCTTTTCAAAAATTGTTTCCGTGTATGGCCGTGTGCCAATGTTTTATTATTTGCTGCATATATACCTGATACATGTGCTGGCTATGATAACATCAGAAATGTTTACTGCCTACGACTGGAGCAAATGGCTGCTGCATGAGCCATTATGGTTTACGCAGGGTTTTAAGGGATATGGCTTCCCGCTGGCGATTGTATATTTAGTCTGGATATTAGTTGTTGCGCTTTTATACCCATTATGCAAAAAGTATGATGCTTATAAACAGGCGCATAAAGAAAAATGGTGGTTGAGTTATTTGTAATCAGCAATCGCTTACTTTCGTTCATATAGCGAATGGACAAAAGCCTCAACAAATACATCAGCGAAACTGGTTTTTGCAGCCGGAGGGAAGCGGACAATTATATTGACCAGGGAAGGGTTACCATCAATGACAATGTAGCTATCAAAGGCAACCGTGTAATGCCCGGCGATGTAGTGGAGATAGACGGCGAGCCTATCAAGAAAAAAGACAAGACCGTTTAC
>CAYRRL010000125.1:0-7782 GCA_964426665.1 uncultured Ferruginibacter sp.
CGGCTACATCGAAAAAGTGTATTTCATTTTAAATGGTTTTGTAAAAGTATGCCGCGAAGAAAAAAGCGGTTCGCAATTCGTTTTGTTTTACCTCCATGCAGGGCATGCTTTTGGGATTTCGCTTTCTTCAGGCGAGGCAAAGCATATGTGCCTTGCAACTTTTATAGCCACTGAGCCAACCACTGTGCTGGAGCTAAGTTTTGATGAAAAAGACCGGCTCGCAAAAAAGCATGACTGCATATACCGCTATGTGCTTAAAACTGCCGTAATGCATTACGGGTATTATGTGGGGCTTATCAACAGCATTGCTTTTGAGCAGTTGGATGTGCGGATTGAATATTTCCTGTCACGGTTGAGCCATGCCAAAAATAAAACCACCCTCAAAATAAGCCATCAGGAAATAGCAGATGGGCTCAATTCTTCCCGTGAATCTGTATCACGGCTGCTGAAAAGAATGGAAGAGGCAGGAAAGATAAAACTGGGCCGCAACCAAATAGAAATAATAAACCTGCCAACATAAGGGGATTGCATTAACCCTTCTTTAGATAAGGCTCATTGGCTATAGCCGGCCCATGAATGCCTGCGATGCATTCACAGCAGAGGGATGCATAGTTTTCTTAACATTTGTTTTCATAAAATTATCCCCGGCAAAAAAAATAAGCCGTCAAAAAACTCTATTTTTAATGTTGCAAATGCAATACTACAACAACAAAAAAGTACCACTATGCTGCAGCAATACTTTATAAAGCCGCTATTAAAAAATACTAAATCAAAAGGCGCCTGCCTTAGGGAACGAGGCAATATTTTCTTGAAGCATGTTATTGTGGCCGAAGGCATTGCAAAGGATAAGGCAAAAAAGAAAGAGCGTTTTTTCTATTCGCTGTTTTGCAACCGAAGTTGCAAAAAAACACGATGACCATTTATTGCCGATTGCAATGCTGCTGATTTATTTTAAGCTCTTTTAGTAAAAAAGATTGATTCAATAGTTTGTTTCAACAGCAGGCAGCAAGAAACCCCCATTGCCTTTTGCAACACTGCTTTGCCCTTACCTTTGCTGCCTAAAACGATTATTCCAAATGAAAGAAGCGTATATCATCTCGGCAGTCCGCACGCCAATGGGCAGTTTTGGCGGAAGCTTAAAAAATTTTACAGCAACACAATTAGGCGCAACAGCTATCAAGGGCGCCGTTGAAAAAGCAGGCATAAAACCTGAACAGGTGCAGGATGTGCTGGTGGGTTGTGTAATACAGGCAAACCTTGGGCAGGCGCCGGCAAGGCAGGCTGCAAAATTTGCCGGCCTTCCAAATGAAACAAATTGCACAACCGTAAATAAAGTATGTGCCAGCGGCATGAAAGCCATTGCACAGGCAGTGCAAAGCATTATGCTGGGCGATGCAGATATTGTAGTGGCAGGCGGCATGGAAAGCATGAGCAACGTGCCTTTTTATAGCGACACTATGCGGTGGGGCAACAAATACGGTAATGTTAGTTTTATTGACGGCCTTGCAAAAGATGGATTGACAGATGTGTATGATGGCAAAGCAATGGGCAATGCAGCAGAAATGTGTGCCGCCAGTTGCAATATTACCCGTGAAGAGCAGGATGCTTTTGCTATTGAAAGCTACAGGCGTTCACAGGCTGCCGTTAGCGGCGGCAAATTCGATAATGAGATTGTACCGGTGGCTATTCCTCAAAAGAAAGGGGAGCCGGTAATGTTTGCCAAAGATGAAGAGCCATTCAATGTAAAGTTTGAAAAAATACCAGAACTGCAAAGTGCTTTTCAAAAAGATGGCAGCGTAACAGCTGCTAATGCCAGCACCATGAATGACGGAGCTGCTGCACTGGTATTGATGAGCAAAGAAAAAGCGGATGCATTGGGCCTGAAACCTATCGCAAAAGTAATTGGCTATGCTGATGCGGAACAGGCGCCTGAATGGTTTACCACAACGCCTTCAATAGCAGTGCCAAAAGCCGTTGCAAAAGCCGGTTTAAAAATGGAAGACATCAGTTATTGGGAACTCAACGAAGCATTTTCTGTAGTGGGTATCGAGAACAGCAGGCGCATGAAACTTGACCCTGCTAAAGTGAATGTGAATGGTGGCGCAGTGTCGCTTGGCCATCCGCTTGGCTGCAGTGGCGCAAGGATTATTGTAACGCTTATTAATGTGCTGAAACAAAACAATGCAAAGTATGGTGCGGCGGGAATTTGCAATGGCGGCGGCGGCGCAAGTGCTATGGTGATTGAGAATGTGGATTAACCTGTAAAAATAGATTTATAAAAGTTTGCGCCTTTTTTTTAAAAAGGCGCAAACTTTTTTATAGCAAAACCCTTGCAACATCATTCCAACTGTTAACCCTTGTATGCCCTTTGTCATCATGGCCTTCATTGTGCGGCTGCGTAAACAAAATAGCCTGGCCTTTAAAGTTGTCAAGGTTTTTATAATGGTCGTCAATCATAATATCGCCCTGTACTACAGTTTTGCTTCCGCAAAAAACTATTTGCTGCCATTTAATAAATGGGAAATGCTCAGCCAGCCATTCATATTTCTCCGGCAGGCTGTTGGGGAATTCCATTGCTGCAGAAACAATAAATAATTCGTACTTGTCATTTAACTCTTTCAATATTCCGGCAGCATTATCCATCACTGGTGCATCCCTGAAAATATTTTTTTGAAAAACTTGTTTTCTTCCATTAGGGAAAGCAACAAAATCTGACTTGCCTGCCAGTGTTTTTAAATCTAATTTCCTCCCTGTTTCTTTTTCCTCAAACTTTATAAACTGCACGTTCACATCTGCCAGCACGCCATCCATGTCTACCAATAGTCTTTTTTTATCTTCGTTCATCTTTTTTATTTATAAAATCAATAAGCCTGCTTTATATAAAGTGTTTACAGGTTTGTTGTCCCAGAATAATTCAAAGTCATCCAAACCGGCTGCTTCATAATCTTCTTTCACTTCCTGCAGTGTAAATATTTTTTCTGAGGAAGCCATTTTTTCAAACAGGGAATGCAGCCAGCTTCCCTGAGGCATGTTCAATTTTATGTCAATTGTTTCTTTTTTTGTTTGAAATGTAAGCGACATTATTTCCCAACTGCTGCCTTTTTTTGATTTGGTTATTTTTTCAGCCACGGGCATTTTGCCGAGCCATACTATTTTACTGTTAGGCTTATGGCTGGTTAGTTCTTCTTCTGTTAATGCCTTTGCAATATAATCTGGCGGCACAGATGTTTTAGGCACTTTTATCCCAGTAGTTTCTGTATCAAACCATTTGTACAAAGGCAAATCAAGGCAGGCGCCGTGCATGTAATTGAGCAACGATTTTTTTAAACCGTAGCTGAATGTTTCATGCGCTGCACCTGTGGGGTCGGCGTGTTCAATATCGTTGTTGGCAAATGGGCCAACAGCTTCTGTAAGTTTTTGCACTTTGTATTTTTCAGGTGCCATGCCCACGGGGCTGTGTGCCGTCATGGTAAACTGGTGCCAGAAGGCGCTTTGCAATATGCCTGCTGCAAACATCTGGCGCACCATTTCCAAGCTGTCAATTGTTTCCTGAGCTGTTTGCGTGGGGAACCCGTACATAAGGTATGCATGGACCATAATGCCTGCCTCGGTAAAATTTTTATTCACTTTTGCCACCTGCGCCACAGTGATGCCTTTTTGTATGAGTTGCAGCAGCCTGTCGCTGGCCACTTCAAGCCCGCCGCTTACGCCTATGCAGCCGCTTGCTTTCAACAGCAGGCACAAATCCCTTGTAAAACTTTTTTCAAACCTGATATTGGCCCACCAGCTCACAATTAATTTTCTGCTGATTATTTCCAATGCCAGCGAACGCATCAATGCAGGCGGCGCTGCCTCGTCCACAAAGTGAAAACCTGTTTGCCCTGTTTGTGCCATCTGTTCTTCCATCCTGTCGCAAAGAATAGAGGCTGCCAGCGGCTCATAATTTTTTATGTAAGGCAGCGAAATATCGCAGAAAGTGCATTTGCCCCAATAGCAGCCATGCGCCATTGTTAGTTTGTTCCACCTGCCATCGCTCCACAGGCTGTGCATCGGGTTAATGATTTCAATGGCAGAAATATATTTATCCAATAAAAAATCGCTGTAGTCAGGAGTACCCACCTGCCCCTGCCTGTAATCGGTGCAGGCTGTGTTGTTGATATATGAAACCTTCCCATCTTGTAAAAGGAAAGTGCGTTTTAATTCATGGATAGTTTTATTGCACTGTATATAATCCAGCAGGTTTTCTATTGGCGCTTCGCCATCATCCAGCGTTATGTAATCAACAAATTCAAACACTCTCTCATCTTTTAGCGAACGCAATTCTGTATTTGGGAAACCACCGCCCATTGCCACTTTAGCAGAGGGGTAATTTTTTTTTATCCATTGGCCGCATTTTAAGCCTGCGTACAAATTGCCCGGAAAGGGTATTGACAATGCTGCCAGCAGCGGCTGCGTTTCTTTAACCCTTTCTTCTAAAATTTTCAAAAAAATTGAATCAATATAAGTTGGGCTACTGTTCAGTGATAGATACAGTTCATCAAAACTATTAGCGCTCCTGCCTAATTTTTCTGCGTAGCGGCTAAAACCAAAATGGCCGTCAACACATTCCTTTATCAAATCGCTTACATCTTCCAGGTACATCGTGGCCAGGTACTTTGCTTTATCCTGTATGCCCATATTGCCAAAAGCCCATTGCAAGCCTTCTGCCTGTGCAAAACGGCTTGCTTCGGGCAGGAAACCCCGTTTGCAAATTTGGTGCGCCAATGTTGGATTCTTTCCCTGCAAAAAAAGTATTACAGCATCAATGCTGCAGATATAATCTTCTTTTAATGCAATGATGCGTTTTGCATTGGCAGAAATATCCCCGTCATTGTTGCTGATAGCTGCAAATAAATTCACCAACCCTTGTTTTGAAAACAATTCGATAGTAGCCTCAATACCCAGGTCGCATTGAAAAGATGAAATGTTTTTTGTATTGAGGAAGCCTTTTAAATAAGCCGTGGCCGGGTAGGGGGTATTAAGTTGTGTGAATGGTGGCGTTATTAATAAAATGGTTGCAGCCATAGCAGCGAAGGTAAATGTTATTCTTTGCGAATGCTTGCCACAATGGCAACCATTTTTTTCTTCAACGCCCTTATCGCAAGCACAAGCCCATACAAAAAAATTATCACCACTAGTAACAGGACAAAGATACCAAAGCCCCATTTTAGCCTTACTGCAAAAAAATATACGATTGAAAAAAATGGTTTTTCATAAATGCCGCTCATAAGCAAGTGAGCGTTTTCAACGCAATCGAGGAAGCCTGTAATAAATGCAAGGGCATACACCATCCAGTGGCTGTGTTTCATTTCTAACCCATGCAGCAGCAGCTTTAATGAAAAAAGCGCCAGCAGCGAATAGCTTGCAAGAAAGCCAAAATCAGCAATTGTATTCATTTTTAAAATACCATACTTAACCGCACCGTATTTGCCACCGATTCCCATTATAATATCTTTCATCTCGTTTTTGCTATGGGCAAATTCAAGGCAAAACATTTCTTTTACTGCAAATACATTCAGCAGCAAGGTTAAGAAGGCCGCAGATGCTGCAAAGCTTGCAATCCAGCCCAGCCACAGTTTTTGGCCTTCGGTATTGTTAGTTTTGTTTTCCATTGGTATTATTTTTTCTTTCTTCAAGGTATTTCTCCCATTTAAATTCTGCAAGCTGGTTCATGGCAGTCCTGGCACCTGCGGCAAATAACTCTTTTTTTGTTTCTGGTTTCATTCCAAAGTCAAGCGAATTGAATTTTTTTGTGTCTACAGCTTTTACCAAATGGCTGAATTCAGGGTGGTTTGTAAGAAAGTCCCCATCGTAAAACCTTCTGAAAGTGGAAATAAATGATATAATAAATTTGAAAACACTATGATTAAAAAATTTATCTTTTTCCAGCAGCCATTTCTTTTTTTCTTCCTTTAATTTTTCTTCTTCTGTTTGTTTATGCTCCCGGGCCTGGCTTTTATTTTTTGAAGCGGCATTGCCTGATTGCAGGGCGCTCAGCAATACGCCGAAAGTGGGGTACCTTGGGTCAATATGCGGTGGCACGTGGAATTCCCTGATGGGGAAGTTGGACAGCATGCCCCCGTCAACAAAGCGTGCAAATAGGCTGATTGTATCCACATATTGCCTGCGTTCTTTGGTTTTATCTACAGGCAAAAGGTTAGAGGGCTCCTGTACATATGCGTCATACGGTATAAACGAATAAAAAATAAATGGGAGCGACATAGAAGCCCTCACAAATGCAGCAGGCGTTACCAGGCCAGCATATTCTTTTTTCCAATAGTCTTGTGTGTTGTCAGGGAATTTCACTATACGGTTGTGCGTTAGGTTGGCAGAAATGAACACCAGCCTTGGGGCTGCAAATGGCTCAGCAGGTTTGTTAAGTTCATTGGCGGGCGGGTTATAAGTAACCGGTGTTTCATTCTTCTTTCTTAGCTTCAAATCGGCTGTTGTATGGATGTTTACAAAATCGGTTTCTAAAATGCCTTTCATCCAGTTATACACTTCGTTTCCCATATTGAGCCCCATATTTTGCTTAAAGAGCCGCAGCAAAACCATTATTAAAAAAACAAGAATCAATGTGATGCCTACAGTGCCGGTAACAAAATCATATATTCTCACTTCGTTTTCGGTAAGCCCGTTGGCGGTTGTAATCAGGCGCCTGTTGATGAACATATAAATACCGAAAGAAGCGCCAAACAACATAAGCACAAGCAGTGCCCCAATCAATTTCCTGTACTTTTCAATTGATGTAATATTAAGCACAAGGAGTTTTTGAAACCATCCAATAAAGCCGGGCCTGTCAAGGAAATCGATAAAGTTTTTGTTGGCCACCATATATGCCAGGAACTCTGATTTGCATGCCTGCCTCCCGTCAGCAAAAAATGGCGATTCATGTTTGTAGATTTCCTGTGGCAGGGATGCCAGCAGCAATGTATTGATGGCCCCGGCACTAGTGCCCGCCATACTGCGGAAACGGATACCTGCTTTTTCCATAATGTATGTGTAGCCCAATAGCCCAATGCCCAGCATAGTGCCCCCCTGTTGCACCAAATCTATTACAGGGCGCTTTAAAGTGCCATTGCCTCCAATCGGAAACTGCTCTTCAATATAGCTGTTGCCTGAAATTTTTGGCTGCAGGTTTTGTTCATTTATCAGTTGCCGGAGATCTTTGTATTCGTCGCTGTTAAATACTTCATCGCCTGCCTTTAATAAATTGAGTGTATTTTCCACAGGGCTGCCTTTTGCCCTGTTCTTTATTGCTTCTTTGCTTTTGGGCACGTTCAATTCATCAAGGCACTGTATAAATTTTTCTATGTCGTTTTTTTCGCCTTTGCCTGCAGGTTGCTGTTGTTGGTTGTTGCCCATAAAATAGTTGTTTAGGTTTATTAAAACAAAATGATGGCTTTTCATGGAAGCTTTACAGGGCAGGCAAAAACCAGTATTGCAAACAGCAGGAAGGGTTACAAGGGATTATTGATACTAAAGTAAAACTTTTTTTTTGCCGGAATATTTTTATTTGCCGCCCAGCCAATAATCTTTTACCCAACATCTGTTCTTCCCTACATTTGCCGCAATTAAACCATTTGTCGTATGAAAAAGCAAATTTTCGCTGTTGGCATTGCCTTGTTTTCATTTATAAATGTATTTGCCGATGAAGGCATGTGGCTGCCGCAACTGCTGCAAACGCTCAATGAAAAAGACATGAAGAAAATGGGGATGAAAATAAGCGCTGCCGATATTTAC
>CAYRRL010000126.1:0-5050 GCA_964426665.1 uncultured Ferruginibacter sp.
CAATGCCATCAAGGCCCGCTACCCTGATGCTATCCTGCTCTTTCGTGTGGGTGACTTTTACGAAACTTTTGGCCAGGATGCAGTGAATGCTTCTGCTGTTCTCGGCATTACCTTAACCAAAAGGAACAATGGCGATGAAAACTCTTCTCAATTAGCAGGGTTTCCCCATCATGCTTTAGATACCTATTTGCATAAACTGGTAAAAGCTGGTTACCGTGTTGCCATTTGCGACCAACTGGAAGACCCAAAACAGGCGAAGGGAATTGTAAAACGTGGCGTAACAGAATTAGTAACGCCCGGTGTTGCCACCAACGATAAATTGTTGGAGCATAACAGCAATAACTTTTTAGCAGCGCTTCATTTTGATGATAAAAAATTTGGCATTGCTTTTTTAGACATCAGCACCGGCGAATTTTTTGTTGCCGAAGGCGATAAAGAATATGCTGATAAATTATTGCAAAGCCTGCAACCGGCAGAAGTTGTTTTTCAACGCAGGCAGCAAAAACATTTTAAAGAATATTTCGGCACTAAGTTTTTTACGTATGGTTTGGAAGAATGGATTTTTGAAGCTGCGTATGCAACAGAAAGTTTATTAAAACATTTTGGCACCCACAGCTTAAAAGGCTTTGGCATTGAAAGCCTCGATGCTGCGATTATCGCTGCCGGCGCCATCCTCCATTATTTAAAAGATACAGAGCACCCCAACCTCGGGCATATTACTTCCATGCAACGCATCGACCGCAACGAGCATTTATGGATGGACAGGTTTACAATCCGCAACCTGGAATTATTAGGTGGCACAGAAGGCAGCAATACTTTATTAAAAGTGCTGGACAATACTGTTTCGCCAATGGGTGCAAGATTATTGAAGCGCTGGATGCTGATGCCGCTGAATGATATTGCAAGGATAAATGAACGGCTTGATACGGTTGAGTTTTTTATAAAGGAAACAGATACAAGAAATAAAATTACTCACCACATAAAAGCGGCTGGAGATATTGAAAGATTGGTGAGCAAAGTACCGCTGAAAAAAGTAAACCCCAGAGAGGTTGTTCAAATAGCAAAAGGCCTGCAACAGGTGGAAGCGATAAAACAAATTTGCTCATCGCTTGACAATGGTTATTTAAAACGTTTGGCTGATTCATTGAACCCCTGCAAATACATCGTTGATAAAGTTGTAAAAGAAATTGTTGAGAACCCTCCTGCACTTGCATCCAAAGGCGGCATGATTGCGGAAGGCATAGATGCAGAGCTTGACTCTTTGAGAAAGATTGCCAGCGGCGGCAAAGATTATCTGGTGGAGCTGCAGCAGAAAGAAGCAAACATAACAGGTATTTCTTCTTTAAAGATTGGCTACAACAATGTGTTTGGTTATTTTCTGGAAGTAACAAACATCCATAAATCAAAAGTGCCCGCAAGCTGGATACGGAAGCAAACGCTCAGCAATGCAGAACGATATATCACACCCGAATTAAAAGAATACGAAGAAAAAATCCTTGGCGCAGAAGATAAAATTTTTCAGATAGAGCTTCAGGTATTTGAAAAGCTGTTAAACGAACTGCAGGATTACATTTCGCCGATGCAAACGAATGGCCATGTATTGGCAGTGCTTGATTGCCTGAGTTGCTTTGCCAATAATGCGTTGCAATTAAAATATAAAAAACCTGTTGTAACCGGCAACAACACCCTTGACATTAAAGACAGCCGCCACCCCGTAATTGAAAAGAATTTACCAGTTGGCGAAACCTATATTGCCAATGATATTTTACTGGAACCAGATGCACAGCAGGTAATCATCCTTACAGGGCCAAATATGAGCGGCAAGAGTGCGATACTCAGGCAAACTGCATTGATCACTTTAATGGCGCATATTGGAAGTTTTGTCCCGGCAAGCGATGCAAAAATTCCCTTAACCGATAAAATATTCACCCGGGTTGGCGCCAGCGATAACCTCAGCGGCGGCGAAAGTACTTTTATGGTGGAGATGAATGAGACCGCCAGCATTATCAATAACATCACCAGCCGCAGTTTGATTTTACTGGATGAAATCGGGAGAGGCACTTCTACATACGATGGCATCAGCATTGCCTGGAGCATTGTAGAACACCTGCATAACAGCAACACAAAACCCAAAACTTTATTTGCTACTCACTATCATGAATTGAATGAACTGGAAAATAAGTTGCCAAGGGTAAAGAACTATCATATTACCAATAAAGAAATTGGCAATAAAGTCATCTTTCTTCGCAAACTGGCACCCGGCGGCAGTGTGCATAGCTTTGGTATCCATGTGGCGAAGATGGCCGGCATGCCGCCTACCCTTATAAACCGTGCCAATGAAATACTGGAACAGTTAGAAGAAAGCCGAAACAGCAGCAATGGCAAAGCCGGGCCTTCTGATGATACAATAAAAAAAATCGCTACACCAAAAATGCAGTTGAATATTTTTGATGTGCACTCTGCAACTTTTGAAGACATCAGGGATTTATTGAATGCTGTTGATATTAACCGCCTCACGCCTGTGGAAGCGCTATTGAAATTGCAGGAGATAAAAGAGAAGGTGAAATAGTTTTTAACCTCAGAGAACGCAAAGCCCTTAGCGAACTTTGCGTTTTTTCCCTCTGTTCTCTTTTCGGTTAGAAATTAAAAATTAATATTCCACTAACATTTCCCCATCTATCTATTTTCTATCTTACCCAACCATTTCCACCCTCCATAAAGTTTACTATACAAAACATTCTTTATGAAAAAAACACTCCTTCCCTTGTTGCTGATAGCAACTATTGCTTGTGGCGCACAAAACAACAACTCATTTGCAGTGCATTTTGATGTTGACAAATCCAATCTCACCAGCGATGCCACGGCAAGCCTCGACAGCTTTGTTGCATTAAACAACAGCAATACAAAAATCAAATTGTATGGCCACACAGATATCATGGCTGGTTATGATTACAATGATGCGTTATCATTAAAGCGCACCAACGCAGTAAAAAAATACTTATTGCAAAAAGGTTTTAGTGCTGAAAATATTATTGAAGAAAGAGGCTTTGGCAAACGCCGCCCGCTCAACCGCAACCATGGCGAATGGGAAATGTACCTTAACCGCCGTGTGGATGTAATGGTGGAAGATGGAAACGGAATTGTAAAAGAAACCAAAACGCCATGCCCTGAAATACCATTTAAGTCGCTTACCGAAGAGGTGGAAGACACTGCAACAAAAGCAGGAAAAATCATTGTATTAAAGAACATGAATTTTTATGGGGGCACACATGTATTACTGCCAGAATCAATGCCAGCACTCATGGAATTGATAAAAATCATGAAGAAAAACCCAAAACTTGAAATTGCAGTGGAAGGGCATATCTGTTGCCAGGAAGGCAACGGCGATGGCCTGGATATCGGTACACGCACACCCAATCTTTCTGAAAACAGGGCCAGGGAAATTTGTTTGTACCTCAATAAAAACGGCGTTGCTACCGCAAGGCTGCAATACAAAGGTTTTGGCCACTCTGTGCCGCTGCACCCTTATCCTGAAACAACAGAAGAACAAAGAATGCAAAACAGAAGAGTGGAGATAAAAATTTTGAAGAAGTAAAACTATTGGCCGCAGATTCGCAGATTTTATTCCTTATGTTTTTTCCTGCCTTTATGGCTTGGTGGTTTAAAACAATAGAACCACAAATACACGAAAACACAAAGACCCACAAAGCTCTTGAATCCCATCTGCGAATCTGCGGCAAACTCAAATAGTAATAGCAAAAGCCCCCAACAAATCGGGGGCTTTCTATTCAATCTCTTTGTTCTTTTTCTCTCTTTTTACCTCTGGGCTTTACTTCCTTACATACATCACTTCCTTCACCACCTTCACCACTTTATCAACGCTTGGCAAATACGCAGCCACTAAGTTTGGTGCATAGTGCATTGGGGCATCCGCACTCGTTACACGCCTTACCGGCGCATCCAGGTAATCAAAACCTTCCTTCTGTATGCGGTAAGCAATTTCGCTGGATACTGATGCAAATGGCCATTGCTCTTCCACAATCACCAAACGGTTTGTTTTCTTCACGCTTTCCAAAATCGTCACCCAATCCAATGGGCGGATGGTAGCCACATCAATCACTTCTGCTTCTATGCCTTCTTTCGCCAGTTCCTCAGCAGTTGCCAACGCAACTTTCATCATTTTATTAAAAGATACAATGGTAACATCCCTGCCTTCCCTCTTTACAAAGCATTTGCCAATTGGCAACACATATTCTTCTTCAGGCACTTCGCCTTTATCGCCATACATCACTTCGCTTTCCATAAACATCACCGGGTCGTCATCACGGATAGCCGCTTTCAGCAAACCTTTTGCATCATACGGGTTGCTAACAGAAATCACTTTCAAACCCGGGATATTAGCGTACATGCTTTCAAAAGCCGTAGAATGCTGTGCGCCTAACTGGCCAGCGCTGCCATTAGGCCCACGGAACACAATCGGGCAACCAACCTGCCCACCGCTCATGGCCAGCATTTTGCTCGCCGTGTTCAGTATCTGGTCAAGCGGAAGCACCGCAAAGTTCCATGTCATAAACTCCACAATCGGGCGAAGCCCATTTTGTGCAGCGCCTACAGCAATGCCTGCAAAGCCAAGCTCCGCAATCGGCGTGTCAATCACCCTGCGTTCGCCAAACTCGTCCAGCATGCCCTGGCTTACTTTATAAGCGCCGTTGTATTCGGCAACTTCTTCACCCATTAAAAACACCCTGTCGTCCCTTCTCATTTCTTCCTGCATCGCCTCCCTCAGGGCTTCCCTAAAAGCTATTTGTCGCATGTGCGGTTATATTTTATCCCGATAGCTATCGGGAGTTAATTTTTTAAAGGAACGCAAATGTATTTCATCAGGGGGAGATAAGCAAATTGGTTTCATAATTCCAGTTAAGGCTTTCTGCAATCGTTCTCAAACTTGCTGTGGGGCTTGTATTTCTAGTATTGAGCGGCCACAAAATACTGAGTGGCGGGGGGGGGGGGGGGGGGGGGGGGGGGGGGAGGGAAAGGAACAAAAACAAGA
>CAYRRL010000126.1:5060-7756 GCA_964426665.1 uncultured Ferruginibacter sp.
CGCCGCCACTCTAAAATAATATAATCCCCCGCTACCCTTTCTTCGCCACAGTGCTGGCGCCGCTGCTGTGCAAGTCCCTTATTACACAACTGCCTTTGTAAAATACATCGCTGGCACCGCTGGCATGCACATTCAATTCCTTGTTTACTGTGATATTAATGTCTGATGCGCCGCTTGCTTTGGCAGTGCAATTGTCAACTACCAGGCCATACCCTTTAAAATCGCTGGCGCCGCTGCTTTCAAGGGTAAGAGTGACTGCCTTGCCGGTAATCTTTGCGTCGCTGGCGCCGCTTAGCTCTATTGTTAAAGTATTTGCATCAACAGCTCCTTTAAAATCGCTGGAGCCGCTCATGTCAATACTCAGCGAAGAAGAAGCAATTGTGCCTGCCACCTGCACATCGCTGGCACCGCCTGCCTCAAGCCTTTCTAAATTTTTGAAAGAAATATAAGCCTTTAATTTTTTGTTGCCCTTGCCCCAGCCCCCTTTTGATTCGTAATAAATTTTAAGCGTGCCGTTTTCTATTTCCGTCTTGATATTGTTCCTGTATTCCTGCTCAGTGGCGCTTACTGCAAGTGCTTCTTCTGATGACTGGGAAAGATAAATATCAATGCCGCCAGAAACTTTGATGGCATTGAAGCTGCCTGCCAATTGCCTTTTTTCTGCATTGGCATCGCTTACAATTGTTTCCTGTGCACAGGCAGCGAATGTGGCAAGGGAAAGCGCAATGGATAGAAATATATTTTTCATGGTTCGATGTGTTTATTTGCTTTATAGCAGGTGATAATAATTTTATGCCCTTTTAACAGAGCCGCCGCTGTTTACATTGATGTCTTTTACCACGCCTTCGCCTTTGTATTTAATGCTGCCGCCGCTGTTGGCTTTGGCAGCCAGTTCTTTGTTTACAGTAATGCGTACTTCGCCGCCGCTGCTGGCTTTCGCTTCGCAATAATTTACTGATAAATCATATCCTTTAAAAACAGCGCCGCTGCTCAAATCTGTTTTCAGGGTTTCGGCCTTGCCGGTGGCATTTATTTCGGAGCCGCTGCTTTGGTGCGCTTCCAAATTTTTGATGTCCACTTCGCCATTAAATTGCGAGCCGCTTGAAAAATCCATCTTTAGGTTATCAAGCTGCAAAATACTTTTGCATTTTACATCAGCGCCACTGCCTGCTTTTAATTCTTCCAGGTTTTTGAATGAAACATACGCTTTCAACTTCCTTTTTTCATTGCTGTTCCAAACCATTGTTTTGTTGTCGTAATAAATTTTTAATACCCCGCCGCTTACTTCTGTTTTCAACCGCTCAATATATTTATTGCCGGAAGCGCTCACTGCCACCGATTCGCTGCTTCCCTGTGTAAGAAACAACTCAATGCCATCGGAAATATGGATAGCGCTGAAACTGCCTGATAAAGTCCTTTTTTCTGCATTGGCATCGTTTACCACCACATCCTGTGCAAATGCCTGCAGGCTTATGAATGCAATGAAAGAGAAGAATAATTTTTTCATGGTTATAATTTTCAGGCTATACGCTTGGGCAATCATCTTTGTTACATTTTTTTGGAAAATAATTTTAAAGCGGTTTACATTTGCATTTCAAACGTTCTTTTTTAAACCGCTTGAATTTCCGGGGTGCTTTAAACGGCTGAGATTATACCCGCTAACCTGATCAGGGTAATACCTGCGAAGGGAGAAACCACAAACCTGCTGCAGCAGTGAATTTGCATTGGCGTGGAGCCCCGGTATTCAGCTTAAATTTTGTTGAAATGAAAAAATTGCTGTTAAGCTGTTTGTTTATTGCGCCATCCTTTCTGTTTGCGCAAATAGAAAAAAAATTCAATGACACTTCTTACCTGCAGCCTGTGGAAATATGGTCAGTAAGGGCATCTGATAAAGCGCCGTTTGCCAAAACCAATATATCTGACAGGGAAATTGAAAAAGCAAACCTTGGGCAGGACATGCCGTTTATTGTTAACCAAACGCCTTCTGTTGTTGTAAATTCTGATGCAGGCAATGGCGTGGGGTACACCGGTATCCGCATACGTGGCACAGATGCAACCAGGATAAATGTTACGCTCAACGGCATACCTTACAATGACGCCGAAAGCCAGAATACATTTTTTGTTGACCTTCCTGATTTTGCTTCCTCTGCCAACAGCATACAGATACAGCGTGGCGTTGGCACAAGCAGCAATGGCGCTGGCTCATTTGGCGCCACCATCAATATTGCCACCAACGAATTGAACAAAGATTTTTATGTTGCTGCCAACAATAGTTATGGTTCTTACAATACATGGAAGAACACGTTGAAATTTGGCAGCGGTTTATTGGGCAAACATTTTTCTATTGATGGAAGGCTTAGCCGTATCAGCAGTGATGGTTATATCGAAAGGGCTAAAACATCTTTGCGTTCCTATTACCTGAGCACAGCATGGACCGATGAAAAAAATTCTTTCCGCTTTAATATTTTCTCCGGCAAAGAAAGGACTTACCAGGCATGGAATGGCGTGCCGCAGGATTCGCTTGCCACAAACAGGCGCTACAATTCTTCAGGCACAGAAAAACCCGGCAAACCTTACGAAAATGAAGTGGATAATTATTTGCAAACACATTACCAGTTTTTTTGCAACCACCAATGGAACCCATATTGGAAATCTAATATTGCATTGTTTTTAACCAGGGGGAAAGGTTACTATGA
>CAYRRL010000127.1:0-3456 GCA_964426665.1 uncultured Ferruginibacter sp.
TCAATAATATTTCATCAAACATATAAGTTTGCCCAAACTCGGTAAACCTTGCTTTTTTAAGCAACTTTTTTAGTACCCTTAATTGTTGCCTTCTGGGAGTGCTTACAGGCAGGCGCAATGCTGTGGCAATCGTTTTCGGCAGTTTGATGTCTATTATCGCCATCTGCTTTTTTGTTAGCAGCAGTATAAATACAGTTTGCCTGTATTAATAACTGCTTTGTGGTTCAGGTTGCTATTGGATTGTTTACACAGGCGCTGATAAAAGCAAATATAAACTACATCATACATATAGGGCGCAAATATTTGACAGGCGCCCGGCTTGCAACAACATTATGACATGAAATACTCAATTATATAACTGGTATTGGCAACTGGCTATTTTGCCTTACGTTTGCCGACAAAAAATTGCTATTATGAAGAAGATTTTTGTTTCTCTTTTGCTTTCCATAAGCCTGTTGAAAGCCAGCGCCGACGAAGGCATGTGGCTGCCAATGTTATTAGGGCAGCAAGTGTATAATGATATGGTGAAAAAAGGCCTTAAGCTCACCAAAGAACAATTGTATTCCATCAACAAATCATCTATTAAAGATGCCATCATCATTTTTGGCGGTGGCTGCACCGGCGAAATTGTGAGCAGCGAAGGCTTGATATTTACCAACCACCATTGTGGATACGATGCTATTGCTGCAGCAAGTTCTGTTGAGCATAATTATTTGAAAGATGGCTTTTACGCCATGAACAAAGGAGAGGAAATTAAAACGGCATTGACTGTTCAGTTCCTCGACAGGATTGTGGACGTAACGAAAGAAGTGGAAGATGCAGTAAAAGGTTTATCATGGGAAGACAGGGTGAAGAAAATGCCTGATGTATATAAAGAGATTACAGATAAAGTGGCCGATAAAGAAAATGGTTTAGCTGGCAAAATATACAGCATGTTCAAAGGCAACCAATATTTAATGTATGTATATAAAACCTATAAAGACATACGCCTTGTGGGCACGCCGCCAGAAAGCGTGGGCAAGTTTGGAGGGGATACTGACAACTGGGAATGGCCGAGGCACACAGCTGATTTTTCAGTGTTCCGTGTGTACATGGGCAAAGATGGCAAGCCGGCTGAATACGGCGCTGATAATGTTCCATTGAAACCAAAATACTCTTTGCCGGTAAGCCTTAGGGGAATTAAGGATGGCGATTATGCAATGATATATGGCTACCCGGGCGGCACCAACCGCTATGAAACAAGCTACGGCGTAAAACAAAAAATTGATATTGACAACCCGTCATTGGTGGCCTTAAGGGATGTTCGGCTGAAACTTATGAAAGAGCAAATGGTGAAAGACCCGGCAGTAAAATTAAAATTGGCAAGCAACTACGCTACCGTTGCCAATTACTGGAAATTTTTTGACGGCGAAACAAGGCAGCTTAAAAAATTCCGCACTTACGAAGAGAAGCAGGCTTATGAAAACAAATTTGTAGCCTGGGCAAAAGGCAAAGCAGAATACGAAAATATTTTTATTGGCTATGCAAAAAACTACGATACCTGGAAGCCTTACAGCAAAGGGAAGGTTTACCTGGCCGAAGGCATACTTGGCTCGCCATTGGCAAAATTTGCTTCTACATTAATAAAACTGGAAGCAGACCTTGTGAAAACAGGCGTATCATCTGCTGATGCAAAAAAAACATTGGATGCTGCAACAGCTGCAAGGAAAAAATATTTGGAAGATGCCAACAGGCCAAGCGATGAAAAAATTGTTGCTGCCACTTGCCAGATGTTTTACAATGATATTGACAAAAGCCAGCACCCAATAGGTTTTTACGAAGGCATGAAAAGTGTATATGGCGATTTGAAGGAAGATGCTGCTTATAAAAAATGGGCAAAGGATATATTTGACAATACAATGATTTTGGATGATGCTAAGTGGGCCGCATTTGTTGCGAACCCCGACGCCACTGTTTTGCAAAACGACCCTGCGTTTGCTTATGCATCTGCTTTCGTTAAAAATTACAATGGTAAATACCAGCCCCTGTTTGCCACATTCACAAGCAAAAATGACGAGCTGGGAAAAGCTTACTTAAAAGGCGTAATGGAAATGAACCCTGCGGCGGCTGCAAAAATGTACCCTGATGCCAACTTCAGCATGAGGGTTAGTTACGGCAATGTAAAAAGCTACAACCCAAGGGATGGCTTGCATTGCGATTATATTTGCACCGGCAAAGGCATTTTAGAAAAATATATGCCGGGCGACTATGAATTTGATTTGCCTGCAAAGCAGGTGGAGCTGATGAAGAAAAAAGATTACGGCCAGTACATTGATAAAGGCAGGAACGACCTGGTGGTTACTTTTATCACCAACAACGATATTACCGGCGGCAACAGCGGCAGCCCCGTTATTGATGGCAAGGGCAATTTGATTGGCCTGGCATTTGACGGCAACTCAGAAGCGCTCAGCCACAAAATTGCGTTTGACAAAGATTTGAACCGCACCATTTGTGTTGACATCCGTTATGTGCTGTGGTGCATTGATAAACTGGGCGGGGCAAGCAATTTGGTTAAGGAATTAAAACTGGTGAAGCAATAAAATAAACAGGCAAGTTTCAAATATTGCAAAACTGCAAACAGAAGCCGCTTTCAAATTTTGGAGGCGGCTTTATTTTTGATGGCTATTTTTGGGTTTGGCAATTTTAAATATCGAATTCAAAGCAAGAACAAATGATGTGCTGGCAGCAGAGAAAACGTTGCAGCAACACAATCCAAAATATATTGGCGAAGATCACCAGACAGATACTTACTATAATATTGATAATGGAAGATTGAAACTACGGGAAGGGAATATTGAAAATGCATTGATTCATTACGAAAGGGAAAATACAGCAGGCAGCAAATCATCACAAGTGATACTATACCGGCATCAGCAAGATAAAAACTTAAAAGCTATCCTTGCAAAAGCACTGGGCATAAAAGCTGTGGTTGACAAAAAACGGAAGATTTATTTTATTGGCAATGTAAAATTTCATTTTGACACAGTGAAAAACCTCGGTACTTTTATTGAAGTGGAAGCGATTGATAAAGATGGGAGCATAGGAAAAGAAAAATTGCAGGAACAATGTGATTTTTATGCTGCGGTTTTTGGAATAAAAGACGAAGGCTTTATATCAGTATCTTACAGCGATATGATTATTGCGATGAAAAAAGGCTAATCTTTCAAACAATTTTCATTAACAAGTGTTACTATTAACTTCGCAAAAAATAAATCTATGAAAAAGATATTCTCATTGCTGCTGTTTGTTTCCCTTGTTTCATTTGCAACGGCGCAAGGCCGTGGCGCAAAAGTTACCGGCGAAGAAATTACTTATAAATCTGCCGACGGCACTGTATTGAAAGGCTATATCGCTTATGATGAAAATAAAAAAGGGAAGCGCCCGGCTATTGTGGTGATACATGAGTGGTGGGGATGC
>CAYRRL010000127.1:3466-7747 GCA_964426665.1 uncultured Ferruginibacter sp.
GCCGATATGCTTGCAGGCTTGGGGTATATTGCTATTGCTGCTGATATGTATGGCGGCGGCAAAGAAGGCCCAACACCAAAAGAAGCCGGTGAACTGGCAACACCATTTTATCAAAACCCGGCATTGGTAAAAGAACGCATTGAAGCAGCTGTAAGCAAGCTGAAAGAATATGAGCAAACCGATGGTTCGCAAATGGCTTGCATTGGTTATTGCTTCGGCGGCTCAATGAGTTTAAATGCAGCTAACCTCGGAATGGATTTTAAAGGAGTGGTAAGTTTCCATGGTGGCTTGCAGGTGGTGCCAGCTGAAGAAGGGAAGACAAAAGCTAAAGTATTAGTATGCCATGGCGCAGCAGACAAATTCATCAGCGAGGAAGAGATAAAAAAATTCCGTGACAATATGGATGCCATGAAAGTGGATTATACTTTTATTGCTTATCCCGATGCTACTCATGCATTCAGTAACCCGGATGCAACAGAGAATGGAAAGAAATTCAACATCCCTATTGCATACAACAAAGCCGCCGATACAAAAAGCTGGAACGACATGAAGGATTTCTTCAAAAAGATATTTCAATAATAAACAAGCCACGAATTCCACTAATCTTCACAAATTATGTTTCGTGCAATTCGTGGTTAACACCATGGCAGAAGATTTATCCATCATACAAGGCACAAAGCAGGAACAATACAAAGCATTGCTTCCCCAAATAAAAGCATTAATTGAGGGCGAGCCTGATTTGATTGCCAACCTTGCGAATATTTGCGCCGCATTAAAAGAGCAATTTGGCTGGTTGTGGGTAGGTTTTTATTTGGTGAAAGATGATGAACTTGTACTGGCCCCTTTTCAGGGCCCGGTAGCCTGCACCAGAATAAAAAAGGGCAGAGGCGTTTGCGGGGCAGCCTGGCAGCAAGCAGCTACATTGGTTGTGCCTGATGTTGAAAAATTCCCCGGGCATATTGCCTGCAGCAGTTTGTCTAAATCTGAAATTGTTGTTCCAATAATAAATAAGGGGGAAGTAAAAGGCGTGCTGGATGTTGACAGTGTTTCACTGAATGAGTTTGATGAAACAGATAAAAAGTATTTGGAAGAAATTGCAGGATGGATAAAAATACAGAAACGCTGATGAAACGGATTTTTACGGATTGTTGGGAAATTGCTCAAGTATAAATCCGTTTCATCTGCCTTATCCTGCTTTATCAGCGTTTCCATCTACGAGTTTAAACCCAATCCCATGCAGTGTTTCAATCTTCACTGAATCGTCTGACGCAAAGAGCTTCCGCAGTTTTGAAATAAATACATCAAGGCTCCTCCCAAAAAAATAATCGTCCTGCCCCCAAACAGCAGACAATATCTGCTCTCTTTTTAACACGGTGTTTTTATTTTCAAAAAAGTATTGCAGCAGTGCAGCTTCCCTTTGCGTAAGCTCTGTTTTCTTGTCATTGTTGGTTACTATAAAATTTTCCGGGTCGAACTGGAATGGGCCTGCGCTATAAATTTTCTTTTCAGCTTTGTTTGTTTTTTTGTTCCTCGAAATAAAAATCTCAATTTTCAATACCAGCTCTTCAATGCTGAACGGCTTTACCAGATAATCATCGGCGCCAATTCGAAGCCCTTTAAGCTTATCTTCCTTTAATGTTTTGGCCGACAGGAAAATTATTGGCACATCATGGTCTGTTTTCCTTATGGCTTCAGCCACTGCAAAGCCATCTATGCCCGGCATCATAATATCAAGCACACACACATCGTACTTCTTTTTGGCAAACGCTTCCAGGCATTGCTTGCCATTTGCAAAGTGATCCACTTCATACTGCTGCTGCTCAAGGCTGTCTTTTGTAAGGAATGCCAGTGTGGCATCATCTTCTGCATATAAAATTTTATGTGCTTTCATAAGCTTTTTGGTTGCCGGTTTAGGTTGCGGTGCCGGCGAGTGTATTATTTCATTGCTAAAGTTATAACAGTTCCTTTTCCAATTTCACTGCCAGCTTTTAATTTCCATCCATGCAGTTCGCATATTTTTTTTACATAGTACAGGCCAAGCCCAAACCCGTTTACTGCCAGTTTTTTGCTCTCAGGCGCCCGGTAAAATTTTTCAAACACATGTTTCAGGTTTTTTGCTGAAATGCCAATGCCATTATCGGCAATTTCTAAAACAAGGTTACTGCCTTCATTTTTTAAATCAATATCTATCTGCGGCGTTTTGTCGCAATATTTAATCGAGTTGTCAAGGAAATTATAAATAATATTGGCAAAATGGAATGCGTCTGCCTGTATAATTTGTTGCCGGGCATTGTTGTTCACCGTAATGGCAGCAGCAGGGTACTTGAGTTTAATAATATCAATTGATTTATGAATGGTATCAATAACATCCACATTTTCTTTTTTCAACTGCAATGGGTTCACATCGTCTTTTGCAACATTCAGTATTTTCTCTAAATGGCTGTCTAGTTTCTTTCCCTGTTCAATGATGATATTGCTGTATTGCTTTAATTTATCATCGCTGCAAACAGTTTCGTTTTTAGACAAAAAATGGGATGCAATTAAAATGGAAGCCAGCGGTGTTTTAAATTCATGCGTCATGTTGTTTATAAAATCCCGCTGCAACGATGCGTACTTCTGCTGTTGCAGAATGATGTAAATGGCATACAGGTAAATAAACAACGTTACCACCATGGCAGCGCACAACAGTATCCAGCCTTTAAGCGATTTGTAAATAAAACTGTTTTTATCAGGGAAACGCACTGCAAAGTAATACACAAGGTTTTTTGCCTTGGGGAAATAGGTGCTGGGTTGAGCATCTTCTTTTTTGTCAAACTGTATATAACTGCCATACAGCATGTCGTCCGTTTCGCAATCATAAATAGCATATTCAAAATTGGTGCTGATGGCTTTCGCTTTAAACTTGTTGATGAGAAGAAGTTCCAGCGTTTTTGCTTCAAAGTCATTCCGCATATTCACCACATAATAATCTTTGGAAAGTTTTTCAACAGGGTTTGCATGCGGCGTGGTGTAGCCATAGTAGCGGTTCATCTCGTTTGCCACTTCAAGCAGGCTCACCTGTATATTCTGGCTGAATTTTTTTTCTTCTTCGTCAAATGCCTGCTTGAGCCACAATACCTGAATGGCAATTATGCCGATAAAAGCAATAAGCCCGGCAAGCACAATTATTTTTATGCGGTTAATCTTCACTTTACAATGTTACTGCAATTAAATTTTTTTGTAAAAACGGTTTACAAACAATTTACAAGCTGTTGAAAGGCGCTTAACAGCTTTTAGCTGCAGGGCAGTATAGTTTTACACCTGTCATCACTGCAGTGAGGCATTACTTATTCTTTTAACTAAAAAATCTATTTATGAAACAAATTAAAATTGCAGCCATCATTATGGCCTTGCTTCCGTTCTTTTCGTTTACATTATTAAAAAATGCATTGCCGGTTGCTAAAGTAAGCTGGGCTGCTGAGGCGCACGACTTTGGCGAAATACCCAAAGGCAAGCCAGTGTCAACCGATTTTTCTTTTACTAACACCGGCGACGAGCCGCTTTTGATTGCTGATGCAGTGCCAGGTTGCGGCTGCACTGTTCCAGATTACAGTAAAGAGCCAATAGCGCCGGGAAAATCATCTACTATCAAGGTAACTTACAATGCAGCAACGGCAGGCGCATTTGCAAAAACTGTTACGGTAAATTTTCAGGATGCAGCGTTGAAGAAAGTGCTGAATATAAAAGGCACTGTGAAATAGAAAGCAAGGCGCATAAGCCGCAGATTCGCAGATTTTATTATCTGCGAATCTGCGGCATTTTTGTAATCTAAAATTTTAAAAAACCTATACTACCGGTACATTGTCTTTCCATCCCCATAAATACCGGCAGGCATAAGTACGGTATGGGCTCCATTTTTTTGAGTGCCTCAGCATCTTCTCCCTTAATTCCCTTTTGTTTTCCGCTTTTATCTTGTACAGTTTTATCATGCTTTGCTGTATCCCCAAATCATCCAGCGCTAAAATATCTTCCCTGCCCAGTGTAAACATCAATATCATTTCCACAGTCCATTGGCCCACGCCTTTTATTTGAGTTAAATATTTTATCGCATCCTCATTGCCCATCTTGTACAGCATGGCATCGGTAATATTTTCTTTCAAAAAAAATTCGCATACATTCCTTACATAGTTTGTTTTAGCGTTGCTAAGCCCAATGCTGCGGAGCGTTTCAAATGGCAAACCGATTACTAATTGCAGCGTAGGTTTCTTTTTTGGAAAAAGATGAAGGAACCTGTTGTATATT
>CAYRRL010000128.1:0-7711 GCA_964426665.1 uncultured Ferruginibacter sp.
GTTCAAAACATTTTCCCATGCTGTGTTGTGTGCGCCTGTCCACACATTGTTCTTGCCCATGCAAAAAGCATTTTCAACCATATTCCTGATGGCGGCTTGCGGCAAAGGGCCAAAGCCGTTGGCAAGGTTAATGCCAATCCCGGAACGCAGGTGGCAATAGCTCATCACTGTGCCTTTAAAGCCTGCAGGCGGCGTGGGGTTTGTTGCCACGGCAGCGCTGCAAGTGGTGCACCCTGTAACGCTCTCTAAAGTATAGCAATCATCAATAGCGCCGCAGGCACCGCCAGCACCCGTGCCCCAGCCGCACCAGTGTGTGTGGTGCGACCCCATCATGTGGCCCATTTCATGCGTTACCACTTCCACATCCCATGAGTACGTGGGCACATTATTGTAAAGGCCGTACACGTTGGCGTAACCATAGGCCGAAACCCTGTTGCAAAGCGTAAACGTAAGTATGTAGGCCCTGCCGCCATTAGTTGTTTCCCCGCCATCAATCAATACGCAAAAATCGCCATTGAAGGTATCGCCCAATGCGTTCCATCTTGATTTTATAGAGCTAAGCCCGGTAGCTGAGCTTGTAGTAATGTAAGGGTCTTGTGTTACCCATATATACACTTCAGTAAGCTCAATGACAATGCCCTCGTTCCGGTACATGGTTGCTACCTGGTTGAACAGGCCAGAAAGATAATTGGCAGTTGCCTGAAGGCTGTTGCCAAAATTATAATTGTAAAGTTTATAATTGCCTTCCCAGTAAATTCTTATTTTGTTGCAAAGCAGCGGCGGCACATCCAGCGGCATGGGCGTTGCATTTTGTATGTTGAATGCTGGTGCAATTACGCTGCCGGCGGGTGTTTCTTCTGTGCCGCATACAAATCCCGGATGCGATGGCATATGGGCACTATTATACAAAATGTATTTGCCATCTTTTAATTTCCCCAGGTTAAAGTTTCCTTCTTCATTTGCAAAAAGGCACATAATGCTGCCATCGGCAAATACGCTGAAGCTGGCGCAAGACGACATGCTGCCATATACAAAGCCCCTGTAATGCACTGCTTTTATAGTACCAGTTTTTTCCCTGTTGCCCTTGCCTGTGAGTTTGCCGAAGGGTGTTTCGCCGTTGCTGATATTTTCCTGCACAAGTTCCAGCTTGTATTCTGCATTATTAAAAGGGATGATTAATGAAATGCCTGCCGGCCTGGTTGCAAATAACCCCCTGCTTTTGTTTTTGCCTAACAGCAATGCCTGCCCCATTGAGAGGCTGCTTTTTATTGCTGCAGGAAGCCCGGTATTGTCTTTTTCAAAAAGATGCACCGTTTGCACAGTATGGAACTGCCTTTTTTCCATTACCATTTTATAAAGAGCCGATGGTTTTGTGTTTTGGGAATAAACAAAAGTGCAGGCCGGCAGCAAGGCCAGCAACAAGCAGTTTTTTATCATCATACTTTTTGGGGTTTCTGTACCAATAAAAATACAGGTTTATAAGCCTGACAGCATTTTTGTGTGCAGTAAACTTTTACACAGGGCTGCGTTTACAAATTGAGTAAAGGCCTGCAAGGCTTTTAAAACCTTACAGGCCTGGCAATAATCACACTTTCTTCAATTTCCATTTCCCCTTTTTAAACAATATAAATGCAGCAATGCTGATAGCTGTTTCTGAAACAGGCACGGCAATAAAAACACCCAGTGGCCCGAGCGCAAATGTTTTTGCCAGCACATAAGCTAGCGGTATTTGAAAAAACCAGAAGCCAAATAAATTGATAATGGTGGGCGTACGGGTATCGCCTGCGCCATTAAAAGCATTAGCCATTACCATTCCGATGCCGTAAAATACATAGCCTGCGCTCACTATCCTTGCAGCGTTAATGGCATAGCCTGCCACCAAAGGCTCTTTGGTAAAAAATGAAATGATCCATGGCGCAAATACAATGATGAGCAATGATACGCTCAGCATGAATATGGCATTGTACTTTGCGGTTTTAATTACAGAGTCCTCAGCCCTTTGCGGCTGCAGTGCACCAAGGTTTTGCCCTACCAGCGTGGCTGCTGCATTGCTGAGGCCCCATGCCGGCAGCAGGAAAAACATCACAATCCTTATGGCGATTTGATAGCCTGCAGTAGCATCGCTGTGGCCTGTTTGCGCCACCAGCCTTGCCAGCACAATCCAGCTTCCGGATGCAATGATAAACTGCAGCGTGGCATGCCATGCAATATCAACGATAGAGCGGATGATTGCCCAATCAGGCTTTAAATGCTTCCATACAAACTTTACTATACGCTTGCCATCGAATAAATGATACAGTTGGTACAGCACGCCAATACCCCTGCCAATTGTTGTAGCCATGGCTGCGCCGGTAACCCCCATTGCAGGTATTGGGCCAAGCCCACGTATAAACAAAGGGCAGAGTATGATGTTGCAGATATTGGCAAGCCATAAACTTTTCATCGCCATCATCGCATCGCCGGCACCACGGAATATACCATTGAGCAAAAACAACAACATGATAACAAGGCTGCCTGCCATTATAATCCTGGTGTAATTAATGCCTGATGAAATTGTTTCGGGCTCTGCGCCCATCCATTGCAGCAGTTCGCCTGCAAATACAAAACCTGTAATGCTGATTACCAGTGTAAGCGTTAATGCAATCAGCATGGCCTGCATGCCGGCTTTAGATGCAGCTTCAGCGTTTTTCTCACCCACACGCCTTGCTACCAATGCTGTAGCAGCCATGCTTATGCCAATGGCCAATGAATACACAATTGTAATGGTTGATTCCGTAAGGCCCACAACAGAGGTTGCATGTTTGCCTATATGGCTTACAAAGAAAATATCCACTACTGCAAATACGCTTTCCATGCACATTTCAAGCACCATGGGTATGGCCAGCAACACTACTGCCCTGCGTATGCTGCCGGTGGTATAGTCCTGCATTTCGCCATTAAGCGATTGCTTTATGATGGAAATAAATTGACGGCCCCTTATTAATAAAGATTGATTGCTCATTATGAAATTCTTTTTTTGAAATGGTTGAAAATAAAAACCTGCGGCGCTGCCGCAATAAATAAACCGGGAAGAACAGGCAGCTTTTCGAAAAAGCCGCGTTTAAAAGAATCTCATAATTCGTTCATTGAAGGCTGCAAAGATTTGGATTTTTTTGTAGATAACATAAAAAATTATTTGCTTTTCCCCTGCGGTGCCTCCGCATAAACATGCATGTAAATAATGAAAGGAAGAATACCTGTGCTGCCTTTGGATGCCACCTTGCGTTTGGCGGGTTTTCGCCATTGCAGTTTGCAAAGCAATAAATTTGTTTACGGAAACCTGCTGTAATAACTGTAGTGGAGCAACAATCAGCTTTTGTACATAACTTCATGAACATATTGCAAACAGCGATGGTTGCGGGCACAGGGTATGCTTTCCCGATAGCTGCCGGGGCACAGCCTGCGTAAAGCCCTGTTTGCTGTGTGCCATTTTAAAGAAACATAATCTATGAGACAGAAAAAAACCGGCATTTTTAATAGAATGCTTACAGGTGGCGTGATAAGAAACGACGACCCACAGATGCAGGAAGTATGGAAAAAAGTTGCAAAAACAATACGGCTTGCCTCTGCCCTTAACAGCTCCACAAGTATTGATGAAACAAGAGACAGGCTAAGTGAAATTACCGGCAAGCAAATCGACAGCAGCACTACTGTTTTCGTTCCTTTCTACACCAATTTCGGGCTGCACATAAAAATTGGCAAAAACGTATTCATAAACCATGCATGCAGTTTTTTGGATTTAGGGGGGATAACAATTGAAGATGATGTTTTTATCGGGCCCAGGGCCAACCTTACAACAGAAAACCATCCAATAAACCCATCTCAAAGGAAATCCCTTGTGCTTAATTCTATCTTGATAAAGAGAAATGCCTGGATTGGCGCAGGGGCAACAATTTTGCCCGGTGTAACTATTGGCGAAAACTCAATTATTGCTGCAGGGGCTGTGGTTACTAAAGATGTGCCTGCTAATACGATTGCCGGCGGCATTCCGGCTAAAGTTATTAAATCAATTAGTGGCGAAGAATAAAACGGGCGCCTAAAACGGCTATGCTGCAATACTATTTGGAGGCAAACTCTAAACCCCGTAAAAGGAATTGAAACCATTCGGGAAAAAACTTCACATTCCTTTATTTATTGTAATGAAACTCTAATGCGCCGCTTGGGCAAGCTTTTATTTGTTCTTCAATCCTCCCGGCAGGCGCCCCATCAGGGTTAATCCATTTTTTTATTCTTGGGTTAAACACCAGTGGCAGTTGCGCCCAGCACCTTGTTGAATGCTGGCATAGCTCCGGTTTCCAAACAACGGTTATTTCATCATTGGAATATTTTATTTGTTTTGCATCGCCGTCACGAAAAACAAATGTCCTCACTTTAACACCGTTCTCCAAAATTTTTGAAATAGGGCAATGCCTGGCAATTTCCTGCAGCCGCAGTTTCTGTTCTTCGGGCACAGGCGTGGCAAATAAAATATCACGGTCAATAATGGTGGCGGTTTTTTCATCCTTTGTTTCCTGGTACAGGTTTGTGTTCACAGCAATAGAAGGTATTTCCCAGCCTTTCCTGTCAATATACATCCGCAAAGTTATGATTGTACAGGAAGCAAGCGACGACAATAACAAAGTATAAGGGTCGGGGCCTGTGTCCAGCCCGCCGCTTGCTTCAGGCTCGTCGCTAATGATAGTGCCATTCCTCCATTCAATATGGCATCGGTATTTTTCAGTGCCGATGGTACCATGCACGGGCTTTTCCATTTTGTATTTCATAAGTGGTGGTTTAGGGCATAAAATTAAAAGGATAAAATATTTTTAGCCTTAAAAAACCGCAGTGTGCGGCTGCGGCTTTTTTAAAATCATAGATATTTATTTGCAATCAAGCTTTACGGCATACTTGCTCCAGTCGTCATAAGCATCAACCCTTATAGCTGTGTTGCCGTTAAGCGAAAGCCAGCTACACTTAATAAAGAGCACATCTTTCTTAGGCAGTTTTACTTCGTAGTAATAATACCCGTTCATTGTTTTGCTGTCGCAGCTTTTAAGCAGTTTGGCTTTGTAAGGCTTGTTGCCAAAAAGCGAATCAATAGTGTATTTCACGCCAAACTCTTTTGATGGAGAGCTTACCATGCTGAAGTTAGTATAGCCCATGCGTGGGCCTTTAAGCATAAAGCTCCACTTAACCGGCACATTGGGCGCCTGCACAAATGCCTTGCCCCTGATACTGACATTGGCAGTGCCTGACATATAGAAATTAATGGCAGTGTCATCGCTCATGATAACCCTGTTTTCTTTCCATTTTACAGGAAAGCCTTTGGAAAGCGCTATGCCCCAATCGCCAACATTGCTGTAGCCGGTGCTGTCGAAGGCAAGCTTTTTTATCAGGTCGTACAGTTCTGTTTTGTTGGATTGTGCAGATGCTGCAGTGGCGATGCACAATATGGCTGGTATCAACAATAGCTTTTTCATGGGAATAAAAGTAGGGTATATGTGGGAGAAATGCAAGGGTGTAATTAGCTAACACCTCCAACTGGCATCGTTCCCGTAACTTTTGTGTTTACTTAACATCAGGTAATTTAGTTTTGGGCAGCATTGCTAAAGCATTAATATGAAGAAAAATTTTGCCCTCTTTGCTTTCCTGCTTATTGCCTTGTGTGGCAAAGCGCAAACAAAAGACATTGCATACTATACGGCCAAAGCGCCATTTAAAATGCCTGTTGTGCCACTGCCGCAGTTTGGCGATAAAACATTTTCGATAAAAGATTATGGAGCTGTAGGCGATGGCAAAACATTGAACACGGATGCATTTGCAAAAGCAATAGAGGCATGCAGCAAAGCAGGCGGCGGCAAAGTGGTGGTGCCTGCGGGCAAGTGGCTTACCGGGCCCATTGAATTGAAAAGCAATATTGATTTGCATACTGAGGCAAATGCGCTGGTGCAGTTTACGCCTGACCGTACGCAGTACCCCGTCATCAACATGAATGGCGATGGCAAAACTTTTGTGGTGGCTTCGCCCATTTATGCATACAAGGCAACCAATATAGCCATCACAGGCGAAGGCGCTTTCGACGGCGCAGGGGAAAGCTGGCGGCCGGTTAAGAAAAATAAAGTGTCTGCCGAGGCCTGGGCGGAATTAAAAAAAGGCGGCGTGGTAAGCGAAGACGGCAAAATATGGTGGCCCACTTACGAAGCGATGAACGGCGAAAGCTACCTTAAAACTATTAAAGATAAAAACAGCGCCACTGCAACTGATTACCTGAAGGCAAGGGATTACCTGCGGCCATACATGGTTTACTTTATCCAGTGCAAAACGATTTTGGTGCAGGGCGTTACCTTAAGGAATTCGCCAAAGTTTGTTTTCTACCCCAACCGCTGCACCGACTTAACGATTGATGGTGTATCTGTGTTTAATGAATGGTGGGCGCAAAACGGCGATGGCATTGATATAAGCGCCTGCAAAAACGTAGTGGTGCACAACAGCGCTTTAAGCGTGGGCGACGATGGCATTTGCATGAAGAGCAGCCGCGGCAACAAAGAAGCCGGCGAGGCCAACCTGCAAAATATTTTGATTGCTAACTGTATTGTGTACAGGGCGCATGGCGGTTTTGTTATTGGCAGCAACACCGATGGCGGCATGGAAAATATTTATGTGGTTGATTGCGATTTTGACGGCAGCGATATTGGCATCCGTGTAAAAAGCAACAAGGGCAGGGGCGGGCTTGTAAAAAATATTTACATCGACAATATTAAAATGAAAAACATAAAAGAAGAAGCGATATTGTTTACCACATATTATGAAGACATGCCGGCAGGCAAAACGGCTGCTAACAACAATGGCGAGCCGGTGGATGATAAAGTGCCGCAGTTTACAGAGTTTCATATCAGCAACGTAAAATGCGAAGGCGCTGCCACAGCCATCTCTATAGTTGGCCTGCCCGAAATGCCGGTGAGCAAAATTTATTTTGACAAAATGGATATTACGGCCAAAAAAGGCGTTGAAGCCGAGTATGCAAATGATATCTTCTTAAATGGCGTTGTATTCAATACCGGCAAGCCTGTGTATAAATTAAAAAACAGTGCCAATGTGCTGGCTGATGGGAAACCAGTTACGGAATAACCCACAATAAAGCCCTGTTTTAAATGGTAGGTTGCGGCTCCTGCATTTAGCACCAATTCTCCGGCTACGCTCAGCACACGAACGGACGAGAACGTTGTGCATTTTCTTGTTTCTCATTTCATATTCCGTATTTCCCTTCCTTATTTCCTTTTTTTACAATATAAAGCCCCTTTTTGCGTTATCCCATCACGCTTCTTGGTACAAAGCGCTTTTTTGTGAACGAAACTGACTATCGGGCTTCCCGGCCTGTTGCCAATCTGTCTGCATAAATGCCTTTTCCTTTTAGCTGAGTTTTTTTATTGAAAGGCGGATAAAAATTGCTTGCCGCATTTTTATTCATCAATGGTACGGTAATGAAAGCCACTTCCTGTTTAAAACCTTACATCGCTGCCGCTATGCTTTTTTGCGCCCTGCTTTTTGCAGGCCTTGCTGCTTATGCACAGCCGCAGGCAAGGTTTTCGGCAAGCACCACCAGCGCCTGCGCGCCTGTGTTGGTACAATTTACAGATGAATCAACCGGCAACCCCAACTACTGGAAATGGGACCTTGGCGATGGCACTATTTC
>CAYRRL010000129.1:0-7659 GCA_964426665.1 uncultured Ferruginibacter sp.
ATAAGAAAGTTTTTATAAGTAAGGTGCTGTAAAGCCTAAAGCCCTCATGCCATTTTTTATTTCAGGGCAACTGGTAAATAAATTCCATATCAATCCGCTTCTGTAATTTTCAATCATAATAATTATTGGCCCTTGGTCTATTGCTAAATACGAATCTGCAAACCAGCGGGGAAACCTAAGCCCGAAGGCATCTTTTAAACCATACATTCCCCATAATTTGTCACCAAGTGTGTAATAAAAAAACTTTAATGCGCTCATACTCTCATTAGGCGTATATGGAAAGGATGAGAGCGCTGCTGTTGGCGCTATATAACCCTGGTCATCAGACGGTGAATTTGCCCTGTAGCCCATAAATATGTCGCTTGCTGTCAGCCCCCAGCATGAACTGCTGTACCCAAAATAATTTTTTGGGTTGGCCTTGCAATATTCATAGTTAATTTTTGTATGGTTTACAACCTGTGTTTGATAGTTTGCATACTGGTCAGTTAACCCATTAGGGTTTACACCCAAAAAAGAGTAATGCGCCAGGAATAACGGCCCGCCATAACTAGGGCCTAATGGTAGATTATAATTATAAAAAGTGGAGTTATTTTGCATGCCACCGTTTCTTGCAAAGCCATTTGTATACACTATCTGAGGAATTGAATGCGTAGTTGAAGAAGCCGCCATGATGTAGGTAATCAGGCATTCATTCCATCCTTGTATAGGCATGTTCATGTCCCAGCTATAATTGGGGCTCCAGTGCCAGTATAAAACATCCTGGCCACCATTGCGGAACCAATCCCATTCTACATTATTATATAATGTATTGATATCATTTCTTAAAGTTGTTTCAGCGGCATCAACGCCATTAAAATATTGCCTCGCTGATAAAAGCCCGGCCATTAAGTATGACGTTTCGACCAAATCTGCCCCATCGTCTTTGGTGCTAAATGGTATAACCCTGCCGCTAGACCCATTTAGCCAATGCGGAAAAGCTCCGTGAAATTTTTGTGCTGTATTTTTTAAAAATAAAACAATGGTTTGCATGCGCTGCAGCCCTTCATTTCTTGTAATAAAATTTCTCTTGATAGCAACTGGTATGCACATAATGCCAAAACCGCTGCCGCCGGATGTAACTGTTTCATCGTCCGAATTATTGCGTTCCCTTGCAAGGCCGCTAACAGGATGCCCAAAATCCCAGAAGTATTTAAAAGTTTGTTGCTGCACCAAATCAAGCAATGCACTGTCTGATACAACAGGGAACTTGCTGGAAGAATCAATTTTCGTACTGAAGGCGTAGCCGTATTGCTTGTCAATCTTCCCTCCATCTTTTGCCTTCAAATTGCTAAAAACATAAATTGTATAAGGAAATAAATATTCGAGCGGATTTGACGGCGTCATAACAAGTTGGGAGCTATCGTTGCCTGCATAGGAGAAAGTAAAAGGCACATTATTGCCAAATCCCTGTAGCTGTATATTGCCTGCTAGTGTTGTATGATCCACTTTTTTATTAAACCCCAGTTTAACAGTTACGTTAATAGGGATATCATACAGTATTTTGTCAGGTGCGGCAATAATATTGTTGTTTATTGCAAAGGAAGTTATCGTCAACGCAGATGGTGGCGGTGGCGGTGGCGGCGGGGGTACTACAGAATTTTTTTTGCAACTGTTGCCTGCAAACAAAAAGGAAAATCCGATTATTATACTGCAATACTTTTTCATTCGAAAATATTTAAAACAACAATGTTGAAATAGAATGTGGCAACGCTTTTACTGTTGCGGCTTTTCCATTAACCCATAAATTGTATGGCGTTTCTTTATCGCTCAGGTTCATTACTATTGTTACTACTTTGCCATCAGGGTTTAAAAAAGCAGTTGCTAAAAACTGGCTGCGGCTTACACTACAGGCAATTCTCTTTGCACCGGGTTTTATAAATTTTGAAAAATGGCCAATGTAATAATATGCATTAGTGTAAATCAGTTCGCCTGTTTTTGTATCGCCATGCACAGGGGCAAAACAAAAATTGCCGACATGGTTAGGACCGCCTGTTTCATCCAATACAATATTCCAATCGGTAAAGCCCACCATGCCGTTGTTAAAATCGTTGATCATGTTGCTGCCATATTTTTCCCCCAGCCCCCAGCGGTTGTACCCGCTTGCTGTAAAGCTTTCCGCACAGCCTTCAGTAAAAAATATATTCTTCCCAGGGAACGCTTCGTTTACTAATTTCAAATTATCATACATCGGTGTGCCGCCACTCCATGGTTCGTACCAATGAAACCCTATGCCCCATGCATATTTAGAAGCCGCAGGGTCATTAAAATATGTTTGTGCCCTTTGATAAATTAAATCCCTGTTATGGTCCCACACAATGATTTTTTTATTTGCCAGGCCTTCTTTTGCCATTGTGGGCCCTAAATGATTTTTAAGGAAGTCCCTTTCTTCTTCTGCGGTATAAATACAACTCTCCCAAATTTGTGTTGCCATTGGTTCGTTCTGTACAGTTATTCCCCAAACAGGCACTCCTTCTTTTTCATAAGCCTTTATAAATTTTGTATAATAAAGGGCCCAGCTTTTGTATGATTCAGGTTTTAGCTTGCCGCCATGCAGCATATCATTATTTGTTTTCATCCATGACGGCGGGCTCCACGGGCTTGCAAACAATCTGAGCTTGCCGCCTGCTGCTTTCATGGCTTCTTTTATAAAAGGGATTTTAAATTTTTTATCATGCTCAATGTTAAACGACTTTAGTGCAGCATCGCCATCGCTTACATATGTGTACATATCGCTGCTGAAATCGCAACTATTAATATTAGTCCTTGCAACAGTATAGCCAATTCCGTCTTTCTTGTCAAAGTACGCTTTTAGCAACTCCTGTTGTTTTTCTTTTGGCATTTTATAAAATGTTTCTGCCGCAGCATCAGTTAATGCTGCGCCAATGCCCATATATGTTTGAAATTTTTTTGCCGGGTCAACAAAAACGGTGATCTCGTTTTCGAATGGCTGCGGCTTGCTTGCAAAAGCGCTTGCTTCTGCCGGTGAAATTTTGTTTGCCGTATTTTCTGCAGTTGTATATACTTCTACTTTTTTGCCGTCTGTAAAATGTTTTTGAGCTTGTACAAAAGAAGGCAGCAATAATAGCAGGCATACTATTTTATTTTTCTTCATTACTTATACTTTTTGATGTTATCTGTTTGTTTGTATAAATGCCAATGTAGTGGGAGCGTATTAGTGATGCCACTGGTTCTTGTTTTCCTTCCAAATAAACAGCAATAGCTTTTGAAGGTTGCAGTGGCATGTGGCAGTCAATACAGTTTTGCGCAATGTTTGATACATGCGTGTGTGTTGCTGTTTTAAAACTGTCTGTATTTGTATCATGGCAGTTGATGCAGCGGCTTGAATACAACTGCATATTACCTCTTTCATTTTGATGTGGGCTGTGGCAGCTGTTGCAGGTAAGTGTTGCGCTTTGTTTGAAACATTTGCTGGCAGTTAATAATCCATATTGGTTGCCATGAACTTCCACTTCGCCGCTTTGCATCGCTTTATCAACAATAATTTTTTGCGCAAAAAAATCGCTAAGGTTTTTTCCTGCAGTGAATGAAAATGATGGTTTTGTTTTTTGAATTTTACCGCCATGGCATAATGCACACACATCCAGCTGCTGCTGCCTTTCAAGCAAGGATGGGTTAATAATAAACTTTGCTTTTTTATCATTTGCATTCGCCAGATGGTATTCCACATGTTTTGCTGCTGGCCCGTGGCATTTTTCGCAGCCGACACTTAAAATCATTTTGTCAGCAGCAAATCCTGTTGGCTCCATTTCTGTCCCCTCTTCGCCCTGTGCATAGGTTGCATGGCATTCAAGGCATCTTGCGGTAATGGGCCGGTCTTTTAATACTTTATCAGGGGGAAAGCCGGGGCTGTTCGACCATTGCTTTGCCGCAGTAAAATAAGTAATGGGCATTTGGAAAAAATGGTTGCCTCTTTTTTCAATATACGATTGCCCCATAGTGCCCGAGCCAATTGTAATATTGAAACGCATTTTCATTTTTTCTTCATTCTTAAAGTAAACAACTTGATAAAGGAAGCTGTCTCTTTTCTCCATCGCTATATTTAATAAAGGGCTGTAAGAAAAACTGTTCCTCCCTTTTTCGAAACTTCCCCTAATATTTTTTTCTTCTGCCGGTTGAGAAGTGAGGTGGTGTGCTGTTTTTACATGCTGCTCATAAATATCTTTATGGCAGCTTTTACATTTTTCTTCGCCTGCATAATCATAATACCCGTATTGCACTGTTGCTTCCTTCACCCTTTTATCGTTGCCACTCATGCATTGTGTAAGCACTGATACAAGCAAAACAATAATGCCAGTAACCAGTATTGTCTTTATGTATTTTACACCGATACCCATTTATATTTTATATCTGCAATCCCTATCAATTCCATACGTATGTTGCCACGCTGCCTGCCATTAAGAAGCTATTTGCATATTTTCCCTTGTATTTAATAGTGAACGCAGCGTCTGCATTTCCGCCATTCAATACAATCAAAACTTTTTTCCCAGAGGGTGTTACAAATGCAGTGCTGTAAATATTGCCGCTGATATTGCTGCCTATCCTTACTGAACCGGCAGGCACAAATTTGGAAGCGTGGGCTATTATATAATAACTTACATTCTTTGAATAAGATGTGGGAGTAATAGTCAATGCCCCTTTACATTCGGTACACCCACCAGGGGTATGAGGCCCATACGCAACATCATTCGCAAGGTTCCATTCCAGGGCATTTTTACTCCAGTTGCGCATGCTGCCAATAATTACATTTTTTATATGCCATTGTAAATCGCCTGCAAAAGCTCCGGTGGAACTTGTCCATTGTTCAGTAAAATAGAGGTTTTTATCAGGGAAATTATTATGCACAGTTGACATGGCACTTATATCCCCGCCATACAAATGAAATGCAGAGCCGTCTACAAACTGTTTTGCCGTTACATCATTTAAAATATTTATAGGGTATTGTGCATTATCACAGTTATGGTCCCAAACAATAATTTTTGTAGAGATGGAAGCTAACTGGAACGAAGGGCCTAAATGGTTCTTCACAAAATCTGCTTGCTGTGATGAAGACATTGAAAGGCTTGGATTGTTAGCCGGGTTTTCTGGTTCATTCTGAACAGTAATTGCATCAATGGTAATTCCATTGGCCTTCATTGCTTGTATATATTTCACAAAGTATTTGGCATACACACTATAATATTGAGGTTGCAGGTTGCCGCCAATGCTGCTGTTGTTATCCTTCATCCATACTGGCGGGCTCCAAGGCGAGCCAAGAATTTTTAAATTAGGGTTGATAGCAATTATTTGTTTCAGTAACGGAACCAAATCTACTGTGTCTTTAGACAAACTGAAACTGTCAAGGTTTGTATCTGTATTGCCCGGTTGCAAATCATCATAACTAAATACAGCAGGGCTTAAATCAGAAGCCCCGATGCTTATTCGTAAATAACTAATGCCAATTGAATTATCGCCACTTCCAAATAATTCCTGCAATAAAGTGTTTTTTGTGCCAGTTGGCAATTGGTTAATCAACTGTGCGCTGCTGCCAGTGAGCGTATAGCCAAATCCGTCAATGGTTTGAAATTTTTGGGTGCTGTCAACATCAATTACTGTAGTGATAGCAGATGAAGAAAAAAATGAAAGAGGTTTGGCTTGCTTTTTCAGTAATGATATTTGATCCCCTGTTGTTATCCAGTAATCAGCATATCCTGACGGCGTTTCTGTTGGTGGCGGATTATTCGTGCTTTCTTTTTTGCTGCAATCGCCACACAACAAAAAAGTACATAACAAAACGCTTAATTGCCTGTATTTGCTGAGGAGGACTGTCGTTTTCATTTTGTTAGTTTATAAAACAACAAGCTGTCATTATTCCTTGCCAGGGCAAGCACCTGTTTATTGCCTGAAGTACGCATCCATTTTATATCACGGAATTCGCCACTTGCAGAAAAAATACTGTAACCGCTTTTAATGCTATTGCTGGCTTTATCAAAATGAAATTGTGTTGGGTACATCGCATCGTACCTTCCTTCATAAGGGATTACTCCATAAAAATTGCCTGCTGCTATAAAAGATTTATCAGGCAAGGCGGCAAAAGAAAAAATGGGTGAAAATTGTAGCTCTTCCGGCAAATCCCTTCTGGTGAAATTCCCTTTTCCATCATTAATAAAACAAGATGAGCCCATTACTTCAGCTTTATATTCTTTATAGTCTTTAAACAGATCATAAAACATATACTGTACTGTTTGCCCAGCCACTTCGCTGTAAGTAAGGTACGCTTTTTTTAATATTGGCAAAGGGCGTTCCAGTTCGTCTTTTGCAAGAAAAGGGTATTCTTTCCCATTGATAGTATAACACATCACTTGCTCTAATGAGCCATTCTTGTCAAAATCCTTTACATACAATTTACATGGGCCATTTTTCCCGGAAAATAGTTTGGTATTGTGGCCCCAGTTGCCTGCAAGAATATCCATATAGCCATCGTCATTTACATCAGCCGCATACACCGATTGCCATAAACCTGTTGATGCAGGAATTTCTTTTTTCTCAAACACCCCTTTTATATTGATAAAAACATTCACACTCATCCACTCTCCTACAACAATCAAATCTGGCCAAGTGTCATTATTGACATCAGTAAATGCTGCATTGGTAACAAGGCCAAGGTTATTAATTTTGATCGTCTCATCATAAGCACCCTCAAAATGCACCTGTTCTTTTTTACCATCGTTTTTAAATATAAATGAAGGCCTTAATTGTCCAAATGCCCCGGCCATCCCCATATTGCCAACAAATAAATCAATGTCGCCGTCTTTGTCAATATCTGCCGAGGCTATACAACTCTTATTTTCGTACCGCTGTGATAAAAAAGGACCGGCTGCTCTAAAATGCCCTTTACCATCATTCAGGTAAAGCCTATCTGCCAAGGCTATGCTATTGACAGCTTGTTCATTGCCACCACTTACTACATATAAATCTTGTGTGCCATTACCATCTGCATCAAAAAATGTAGCATCTACATCTTCGCAAACTGCATTGGCATTAAACAGGGAAGTATCAACAGATATAAAGCCGCCATTTACCTGTTGAATCATCATTTCGCCTGATTGAAATTTTGCGCCACAGGCATAAAAATCATCAAGCCCGTCGCCATTCACATCCGCTACTGCTATCTTCGGCCCTCTGGTTGACTGCAAATGAGGAATAAGATATTGAATATTATAATCTAAAAAATCATTTTCCCTGTGTTTCCAGTTAGCCACAATGCCTGCATTTTCAAAATGGTTAATTGGCTTTGGGAAAAATGTTGCGTAATTAAATTTTCCTGCTGCGTCTTTTTCTGAAACGGTTAATGATTTTTGTGCAGTTACATTTTTTATCACCTGGTATTTTTGACTGGGCCAAATAATTAAAATACTATCTATTGCAAAAGTGCTGTCAATTGCAAAATGCAATTTCGCCGGGCAGGAAGATTCAAAACCCCTAGTAAGCATCATCTGCTGGTATTGAGTTTTATTTTTTTGAAAGAAGTATGATTTTGCCCCGACACCAAATTTGCTTGAACTGTCGCCTTTAAAAGAAAGGCTGATTGAACTTTTATTCGCTGAATTGTTTTTTAAAACT
>CAYRRL010000130.1:0-7636 GCA_964426665.1 uncultured Ferruginibacter sp.
CCAATGATAAAATGATGGTTTCTTTTTCCTGCCCCTGAAAACTGTCAATAGTGCTGATACGCATTTGCCTGGGCAATGTTTCTTTGGCTGCTGCCACCTGCCCGGCATAGGGGGAAATAAAAGCTGCCGCCAAAGGATTGAGTTGTTCTGTTTCAATTATCTTTTGTACGATTTGCAGTTCGCCTTCGTTTTGCAGGCTCATGCCATCAGGGCCGTGCTTTTCATTAAAGCCGCTTCCGGCTGTATCAATAAAAGTAATGTGGGCACCGGTATTGCTTAAATGCGGGGCAGTTTGCAATAGGCCACTATAAAAATAATTGCTGCTGAAACCTGCGATAGATTCTTTCATGCGGTATTGCACATTCAGCAGGTGAATATTTGCAACTTTTTCAATGGCTGTTTCCAAAATAGATTTATTAAAGCCAAGCCTTGCGGCTTCATTGCTCAGCACAGTAGGGGGGAGCTGGAAATGGTCGCCTGCTAATACAAACTTATCTGCTAAAGGAAAAACAGCCCACGCAAGCGGCTCAATGCATTGCCCTGCTTCATCAATTACCAAAGTTTTAAAGTGCAGGTGATCTATCCCAGCATCATACAAGCCAACAGGCGTTCCTAAAACAACATTGGCTTCTGCAAATAATTTTTCTTCATTATAAGCCTGCAGCTTTTTTATTTCAGTGCGTATATTCTTTACTTCTTTAAATAATAAGTTGCGCTGTTCCCTTTCTGCTTTGCCAAAACTTCTTTTGTACTTCAGCGCCATCTTGCGGAATTCTTCTGCCCTTATTTTTAATTGCTTTATTTCTTTTTGTTGCTTGCTGTTGGCGAGTTTGCCCTCTGGCGTATGGGAGAAGATAGCTTCATCTGTTTTGGTGGCATTGCCCACACGCAATATCTTTAATTGTTTTACTAATAATCCTTTTGCAATATTGTCAACTGCTGTATTGCTTGGGGCACTTACTAAAACCTTCTCTCCATTTTTTACCAATTGATAAATAGCTTCTATCAATGTGGTTGTTTTGCCTGTGCCGGGCGGGCCATGCACTATGCAAATATTTGAGCCCCGATAGCTATCGGGATGTGTGATAGCCCTTACTGCCTGTTGCTGGCTTTCATTAAGGCGGCTGTTGCTGAATGTCAGCGAAGCGTTTTGTAATGCAGCTTGTTCAATTTCAACAGATGTGCCGCCGTGTATGTATTGAAACAAAGGATAGAGCTCTCTATTTGTTTCTAAGTTATTCAGCACTGTTTTCATAATGCTGGTGGTGCGCTGGTCGGGTGCCAGTTTTATGCCCACGCCATCATCTTCAATCCAGTCTGGGAAATCTGGCGCAAACAAACGGAACTCGCCAGCCTTGCCATCCAAATTTAATAATACGCCTTTCACGGGTTCTTCGCCAGTGATAAAACATTCAATGGCAGCGCCGTCTTTAAACATATTTGCCTCGGGCGGAAAAGCAAGGCGGAAACTTATCTCCGGGTAATCGGCGTAGCCAAAGTTTTTTCTTGTAACAATAATAGGGTGGAGTGCAAGCCCTTCTGCTTTTAATGATTTTAATGTGTGCTGCTGGCCCAAACTATACCGCTGTACCTGTTCTTTTTCCTCCAGGTCAATACAGCGCAATAAGTTCAGGATATGTTTATCAGTAGCCGCCATGGCGTGAAAATAGGTGTTGTTTGCAAACCAGCAATAAGCCATTTCCTTCCATCAGTATTTTTTAATGTTTTGTACCTTAAAAACTTCCATTCAGTAAATAAATGATAAACAGCGTGCCGCCTGTGTTGTACCTTACCGTTGCTATTTTTTACATCATCTCACCAAAACTTTTTTTATGCTTGCTATCAGCACTTACAGGTTTTCAACAATTTTATTGGCGGCATTGCTGCCGCTTGTTGCTGTTTCCCAAAATATTACTGAGCCTGCAGCAAGCCCCAAAGCGCAGGTATCCCAAACTATTGGTATTTCCACTGTAGTGGTACAGTATTCAAGGCCAGCCGTAAAGGGGCGTGCAGTATGGGGCAACCTTGTGCCATATGGATGGAACAAGCAAGGCTTTGGCAATAATAAAGACGCCCCATGGCGTGCCGGCGCTAATGAAAATACCACCATCAGCTTTAGCCACGATGCAATGGTGGAAGGCAAACCTGTAAAAGCAGGCACATATGGTTTGTTTTTTGTTGTGAACAATGACAACACCGGGGAGCTAATATTGTCAAAAGACTACCGCTCATGGGGCAGTTTTTTTTATGAGGCCAGCCATGATGCGTTAAGGGCGCCAATAAAATTAAATGAAATAGCAAACACAGAATTGTTGACTTATGATTTTACCAACGTAACAAAAAAAGATGCAACACTGGTATTGAACTGGGAGAAAAAGCAGTTCCCTGTAAGCATTGCATTTGATACAGAGAAACTGGTAATAGATAATGCGCTGGAAGAATTGAAGGGCCCAATCGGTTTTGCATGGCAAGGCTTTTTAAGTGCAGCACTTTATACCTTAGAAAATAAAACAGCGCTGGAGCAAGGGCTTAAGTGGGCAAATACCGCCGTGGCGCAACACAGCAGCTTTGCAACATTGAGCGCTAAGGCCGGTATATTAAAGGAGTTGGGCAAGGCAGATGAATCCGATAAAATAATGAGCGACGCACTGGGCATTGCCACAGAAAACGAATTAAATATTTACGGCTACCAATTATTGAATGGGGGCCAGCATGGCAAAGCAATAGAAATTTTTGTTATTAATACCAAACGCTTCCCTAAAAGCGCCAACGCATTCGACAGCCTTGGCGAAGCATATTTTATAAAAGGCGACACAAAAAACGCAATTGTGAATTTTAAAAAATCATTGAGCATGAACCCGCCGGACAATGTAAGGCTTAACTCTGAAAAATACTTGAAGCAGATGAATGCGCTGTAACAAACGTAAAATTTATAATAAGCAGCCCCGGCATATTGGGGCTGTTTTTATATTTGTTATTGCCTTTCCTGTTTGCGCCGCCTACGTGGCAACTGGAATTTAATTTTGTTATTGGGTAATTGCTATTTGTAGTTTTTCGTCTTTAATGCTCATTTCAAATCTTACATATGAACAAACTTTATGGCCATTTTGTGTTGCCGGGTTCCAATATGATGAAAATTTCAGCAGCGCTTCTTTAACAATGCCTTCTTTCCTGAGTTCGCCGCTTTCTTTTGTTATATCAAAAATTTGAGAACGGGTTGTTACTATAAACCTGAATTTTATTTTGGTTTTGTCAAGAAATACTTTTTTTGATTTTAAAAATGAATACAGAGTGTCCCCAAAATCAGTAGCAGGAATATTTAATGACGCTGTATTTTCAACTTTGGTAAATACTTTGTCATCGCATTCATTTTGCATAACCCGCTCAGAAGCTGTGTCACGGCTCCATAAAGACTGAGCAAAGGTGTTTATAGGGCTAAGCAGAATTGCAGCAATCATCAAAATGATATTTACCATATTTATTTTTTGCACTGGTGTTTGCCGTTAGTTAACTGTTTCCAATTTCCCTGTCCACAAAAAACATATCAATCTCGCCGATATTTTTCGCAAATATTTTGCCTCTGTATGTGCAGGCAAACTGGTGCTTTACCAGTTCATGGGTGGCAGCAGAAATATTTACCCGGCCAGGTTCACCATTGCTCTCCATACGGCTGGCCACATTTACAGCGCTGCCCCAAATGTCATAGGCATATTTCTTTTTGCCCACCACGCCTGCTACAATTGGCCCGGTGTTTATTCCAATCCTTATTTCCCATGGGGGAAGCCCCATTTGTATGCGTTGCTCATTTCTTTGCTGCATCCACTGTTGTATTTCCATACTGGCTTTTATAATCTTTATCACATGCCTATCATCTTCCGATGGTATGCCGCCGGCGCACATATAAGAATCGCCAATGGTTTTTATTTTTTCTAAATCGTATTTGGCAATAATGTCATCAAAAGCAATAAAGCATGCGTTGAGCTCGGATACCACTTCCTGCGGCGTCATATCATCTGCCAGTTTGGAAAAGCTTTTAAAATCAGTAAACAACACTGTGGCTTTATCATAATACCTTGGGGTAGCTGTGCCTGTTTTCTGCAATTCATTGGCTACTTCTTCAGGCAATATATTCAGCAGCAGGTGCTCAATTTCTGCTTTCTGGTTATCGAGTATTTTATTGATTTTGATTTTGTTCCTGTAATCCCTGTATATGATAAAGACGATAACAGTAACCAGCACCATCCCCGCTATCAGTGCATTTTTAGCAGTCTTTTGCCTTTTCAGGTTCAGCTCCTGCAGCGCTTTGTCTTTTTCAAGCAGGTTTATCTGCCCTTGTTTTTTGTACAGGTCAAAACTGGTTTGGTAGCCTGCCATTTTTTTGTCAAGGTCAATATTGTACAGTGTGTCTTTTACCTGTGTTAAAAGGATATTGTATTTGTAAGCGTTTTCAAAATCTTTGATTTTTGAATAAGACAGCGAAAGGCCAGCATATGCATTTTTCAACTCTATGTTTTTATTGCTTATTTGCAGCGAAAGCCCAACCGCTTCGTTGTAAGTATTAATTGCATTTTCATACTCTCCTTTTTGGTAATAAGCATCGCCCATGTACAATTTTGATTGAGCCATATAAAGGGTGGCACTCCCTTTTTGTGCAGTGTCAAATGCATTTTTGTGGTACTGGATGGCTTCATCGTACTTGCCTCTTTTTGTGTAAAAACGCCCCAGGTTGTTTAGGGCATAAGCAGCATCCTCTGAATTGTCAAGCGATGTTTTTGATTTTTTAAAATAAAATAAAGCGGAATCAAACTGGTTCCTGTCAAGGTATATTTCGCCGATGTTAGCGCATGCGCTCCCAAGGGTATTATTATCTTCAAGCTCTTCGCAAAGCGGCAATGATTTTTTGAAGTATTCCAGCGCTTTATTGTGGTTCACAGGGTTATGGTAATACACATTGCCAATATTAATGTACAATGTTGCCAGCCTTAGTTTGTCGTTTAATTGTTCAGCGGTACGCAATGCCCTGTAATAGTATTCCAATGCTTTGTCATCTTCTGTCTGGTTGCTGTACACAGCGCCAATATTGCTCAGCATATTTGCTTTGCCTGTTTTTTCATCTATCGAATCAAAAACGTGCAGTGATTGCAGCCAGTAATCCAATGTTTCGGGGTATTTGCCCTGGTTATAATACACCATTCCAATTGCCTTTAATGCAAAAGCCCTTCCCCGGCTGAATTGCAATTGCTCCGAAAGTTTTCTGGCATCCGTGGCATACATCAATGCAGTTTCTGGCACAAGGCTTAAGCTGCTTTTGCTCAGCGCCAGCAGCGTGTTTACTTTGGCTGTATCTTCTTGAGAACTGTTTAATATTTTTCGCAGGCTGTCTGTAACAGAAGCCTGCCCGGTGCAATGGGTACAAAAGGATGCAGAAGCAATAACCAAAAAGGTAAACCTTTTAAAATTCATGCGGAATGGCTTTTCCTGTTTTGCAAAAAAAAGAAGGAATTATAAATTCCTTCTCAATTTAAAATAGTTTTTACGAACAATTACATTTTTATAACCCTGAAAATGTTTTGCTGCCTGCCATTGATTATGGTAACAAAATAAATACCCCTGGCCAAGGCAGATACATCCAGCGATGCATTGTTCCCTTCGCCTGGCCCAATCGTTTTTGTTTTAACTTTTTTGCCAAATGCATCTGTAAGCAAAATGGTTGTTCTGCCTGTGCTGGTAAAGTAAACCGCCAGTTTATCTTTTACCGGGTTAGGGTACACCTGCACTTTTTCTTCTGCCTGCACTGGCAGCATTTCGGCCACTGCCATTGGCCTTGCAGCAGCCCTTTGGCATTTATTGGATGTGGAACTGGCATTGCATGCAGTGGATGTTTTTTGCGTGCCATTGTATGTGGTAAGCGCCCATGTTAATTTTTTGCCATCAAACGGTATTGTAAATTGGGCTGTGCCCGGCTGGAAAACCTGGGGCGGTGTGCCGGAATACAAGCCAAGCGCTGTAAAATTATTATTAACGCCAACAGGCACATACACAGGCGTGGCATTGGGGTTATTGTAAGAGAAACGGGCCAGGTATTTAAAACCAGATGGGTTGTTGATTAAAGTATCCACGCAATCCAGTATTGGTTTTACGTTTTTAGCTTTATTGCTCTTAGGATTGATATAGAGCGTGCCGTTTACATAGGTAATATTATAATTGGCAGAAGCCCCAAAACGTAAATTGGATGGCCTAATGCTATATGTTCCCGGCGAGCCGCTGCATGATGGGCTCAATGAGTATGACGGGCCAGAAATGTACGTGGCTGCATCATTGTTTTTATACCCGGTTATAGTTGATGTATAAGCTGGCAGGCTGTTTCCCTGGTCTATGCATTTGTCGTCTGCTTTTACAGTGAGGTTAGCTTTTGTAATTGTAAGCAGCCCGGTTTTTAGCACAAAGCTGTAGTTGTTTGAAGCACCTCCTGATAACGTGATGGTGTAGGAGCCAACCGGCGATGAAGCGGTAGCTGTTGTAGCGGCAACAGGCGCTGTAATATTCGCCAGGCCATCATTAAATACAAAGCCGCTATAAGTTACCCTGAAAACAGGGTTGGCATCGCCGTACACCCTTGTAGTATCGCAGGCTTTTGCTGTAAGTGCAGCTTTTGAAACGGCGAGTGCAGCGTTTTCGTAATTCACTACATAATTTGCAGGTGGCAGAAGCTGCAGGGCTGATGGCACGATTTGATAGTTGCCTGCACCAATATTTACCGGGCTTACTGCAGTATTGCTGCTGTTTAAAACAGTATAGGATGGGCCGCCGCTGATAATACTTGCAGCCACATCGCCGTTTTTGAACCCGGAAATAACAGAAGTAAATGCAGGCTGGTTGCCATATACAATATTTGCTGCATCGGCTTTTACTTTCAACGCTGCCGGCGCAATGTTTAAATTGCCTATTATATAATGTACCTCAAAGTTTTCGGAGATTAGCGGTGCCGGCACAATAAAGTGGCTGCCTGCTGTATAGCCTGTAATAAAATTAATACCTTTTAAATCGCTGATGGTAAAGGATGATGTATTGGTTGAATTAACATCAGCTTCATCCACCATAACTGCTACATTGGCGTTAGTGGTATCATTTGTAGTGCTGCTGTTTAAAATGGTAGAGCCATTCACCACGGCTTTGGTGTTTACCACAGCTTTTGTATTTACCACAGCTTTTGTGTTCACTACTGCTTTTGTGTTTACCAATGTGGTTACTGAATCATTTTCCTGGTATGCGAATATGGATGCAGGCGATAACTCAACCAGCCTTGTTGTATCATTAACAGGTACGCCGTTTACCACAGCCTTTGTATTTACTACGGCTTTAGTATTTACCACAGCTTTTGTGCTTGTGAGGAAGCTGAGATTGGCAAGGTCAGCAGCCTGTAGCAGCCTTCCGGCAATTGGCAACTGGTCGTTGATAAGGCCAAACGCAGTATCAATGATATTGGCAAGGTGCTCCTGTTGCAGCCCATTTAAAAAGGCTGCCTGTTGCGCCACTGGTATATTGGTTTGGTCGTATAAATAATTGAAAGCAATAGCAGGTATCTTGTCACCATAAGTCAAGCTTACATCCTGTGCTGAAATAGTAACAGGCATCC
>CAYRRL010000131.1:0-6986 GCA_964426665.1 uncultured Ferruginibacter sp.
ATTCCATCGTAAATCCGGATCGGGGAGTGTCATGCCCAGCACTTTTACCTGGAACGCTATCATGTCAACAAAACTTTGCCTGAGTTCATCGTTGGTTTTGCGTTTTATCTTCCATTTAATACTTTGATCGCTGTTGGTGCTTTCGCTGTCTTTTGGCCCAAACATCATCAGGCTTGGCCACCACCAACGGTTGATAGCATCCTGGCACATGGCTTTTTGTTCTTCCGTGCCTCTTGATAAAACCAATAAGGATTCAAAACCCTGCCGCTGGTGAAAGCTTTCTTCTTTGCAAATCCTCACCATTGCCCTTGCGTAAGGGCCATAACTGGTACGGCAAAGCATTACCTGATTTAATATTGCAGCGCCATCCACCAGCCAGCCTATGGCACCCATGTCTGCCCAGGTGAGCGTGGGGTAATTAAAGATGGAAGAATATTTTGCTTTGCCGCTGTGCAAATCGTTTATCATTTCGTCGCGGCTGGTACCCAAGGTTTCAGCAGCGCTATATAAATACAAGCCATGCCCTGCCTCGTCTTGTACTTTTGCCAGCAATATTGCTTTTCTTTTTAAAGATGGCGCCCTGCTTATCCAGTTGCCCTCCGGCAACATGCCTACGATTTCGCTATGAGCATGCTGGCTTATTTGCCTGATATTGGTTTTGCGGTACGCATCAGGCATCCAGTCTTTGGGCTCAATTTTAATTTCTTTATCAACCCTGTCCTGGAAAATGCTTTCAAAACCCTGAACTTCCATAAATGTTTGTTTGAATTGTAAAGATAGTAAAACTAACAACTGTTAGTATTTAAAAGTTTAAAGCCTTTTCGAAGTTGGAAGCTATTGTGCCAATCCTTATTTTTGCTGCCCGATTAAAAAAATGGTCCCGTAGTTCAATGGATAGAATAGAAGTTTCCTAAACTTTTGATATAGGTTCGATTCCTGTCGGGACTACAAAAGCCGGAGTTAATGCTCCGGCTTTTTAATTAAAAAACCCTGCAACATCTTATTTTATGCAGTGCAGGTTCAGCAAAGCGCTGCGCCTTTTTTATTCTCATCCTTTATCATTGCGGCTTTTGGGCTCCGGTCTGCTTTATAGAGCCCCCAATGTTTTTCTGGCTCCAGTGGGTGCGATGAACCTTTCCACTGCTCATCAAAGGCTTCAAAGAAAAAAACAAGCACATTGTTTTTGCCAGACCATTCCATTAAGTCCCCGTAATATATTTTTTGGTTTTCCTCATTCACATGCTCCGGGTGTATGCCACGCCCATTGGAATTAGTGGCCCAACCAGCTTCGGTAATTACAATTGCTTTACCGGGATAAAGGCTTGCCACAGCTTTATAATTATCTTCTGTGTATTCCACCGCTTCATGTATATGTTTATACTCCCATACCGGGTATGTGTGTACAGAAATAAAATCAACCACTTCAACAAGTGGCTTTAATTTATTTAACCACGGCACGTAGTTTTCACAAAAAGTAACAGGCTGCTTTGCATGTTGTTTTACTTTTTTTGCAAACTCCACCACACGGTTCACAGGCACATAATTGCCGCTCCAGTCAACACAGGATTCGTTGCCTACAGACAATGAAAAAATAATTTCAGGAAACTGGTTTGCCCATTCAATAAGCCTTTCAATCTTTTTATCATTCTTTTTCCTGTTTGCTTCCAGTTCTTCTTCTTCATAAACGCCGCCGCCCCAGGGGCAGCCGAAATTATTCATCTCTGCTTCAATGTAGGCGCCCATCATCAGTTTAAAATCAAACTGCTCTTTTTGAATAACATCCAGCACCGTCCGTGCATGATCATCGCAGTCATACATCCGCAGATATTTCCAGTGCGGCTGCAGCAGCAGCAAATCTTCTTTCACCTCTTCATAAGAAGGGTATTTGCCGCCGGGCTGCTGCCCGTCCCTGAACCCGGAATAACAAATTGCTTTTGCAGGCTCCAACCCAAAATGTTCAAAAAAGTTCATTGCTGAAATTTCAGTTTTTCATGTTTATCCCAAATGCCCCAGTATGCGCCAACCGTTCCTTCTGCGCCTGTTTTCCAGCTTTCGTCAAATGATGAGAAATAAAAAACAGGGATGTTGTCGTTGGCGCTCCATAATTGTGTATTGATAAAATAATCCCTGGCGCTTTTTTCTGTGGGCACAGCGCCTTTTAAATTTTCACCCTGGCTTGGCCATCCTGTTTCGGTGATGATTACTTCTTTGCCATTGCCTGCAGCCCTTGCCTGGTAATACATCTGCTTCATATAATCAAGCGAATTTTCAAAGGGGCACCCTTCCCAGAAAGGATAACAGTTGCAAAGCACCACATCGCACAACTCGGTTATTTGCGGGCGGTGGGAAAATTCATAATACGCATCTACATAACCCACAGGTATTCCCGGTATTTCTGCTTTTACCTTTTTGATAAATGCAAGCAGTTCTTCTTCGGTTAAATCTTTCCGGTACATTACTTCATTGCCTACAGCGGCAATATCTACCAGCCCTTTTTTTGCCAGTTCAATCAAACCGTTTATTTCACGCTGGTTTATTTCATTATCATTGCCAAGCCATGCGCCCACCAGCGTTTTAATACCCATTTCTTTTGCCACTTTTGGAATAAACTCATTTCCTTCGGTGCATGAAAACGAACGCACCCATTTGGTGTAAGGCTTTATAATTTCCATGCGCCTTCTTACCTGCGCTTCAGAAATAATATCGCCTGGTTTTTGCCCGTCTTCATACAGGCTAAAGCAAAACCCATGAACACCGTTTGCTAATATCTCAGCAAACAAATCCTTTAATGCCGCTTCTGATTCGCCAGCCACATAACTGCTTGTTGTTTCTGGCCGCAGCGAAAGGATGTCTTCTTTTCTAAATGACATATATGTAATTTTTTATGTTGCAGAATTATAAGTTGCCCCTTCTTCTTACCAGCTCGTCCCTTATTTCTTTTGCTCTTTTTTCAGATATATTGTAGTTCCACATTACAATGATGGCAAGCACGCCTGCAACGCAGGGAACAATTATATCTGCAAGGCGAAGCGCTGTAATAGTGCTTTCAGATTGTGCCTGTGCATTCTGGTCGAAGCCTACGCTGCTCAAAATAACACCGCTTAAAAACAAAGCCAGGGATGTACCCAGCTTCACCATCCACCAATACACTGCGCCGAACAATGCTTCTTTTCTTGGCATGCCATTTTTTAATTCATCATAGTCGCACACATCTGCTGTCATGCTCATCATCAGCGTAAACAAGCCGCCAATGCCAAACGACATAAGCGGTATTGGCATAAACATCAGCCATGGGTTGCCGGGATGAAAGCCCCACCACTTTAAAGCATAACCAACAATGGAAATAAGCGTGGATATGATAAAAGCATTGCGCTTGCCAACTTTGGTTGACATATAAGTGATAATGGGTATCACAAGGATAGCAGTTGCCAAAGCGCTTACTGTGCCAAACCATGCCGGCCATTGCCCTGCGGCCTGCTGGTCGCCATTGTATAAATAAAAGATAATGATAAAGAATGCAAACTGTGCCACTATCTGAAACCCGTTGAACACTAAAAATGTAGCGCCGCATAAGCGCAGGAATGGTTTGTTGGTTACCGTTTTTGAAATGTCTTTAAAAAAATGCTTTAAGTTGCCAACAAGCCCGCTTAATGATAATTTGGTTTGCCCCTGCAAATTAGCCTGGTCAATTTCTTTGCAAAACAAAGCAGGCATTACACCCATAACCAGGCAAAGCACACCTACCCAAACAGAAAGTTGCCTTACGCCGGTTGGTGCATTAGGAAATAATTCAGGCCTTGAAATTAAAAACCAAAACCACGGTGCAATCATCCATGCAATCTGGCCCATTATCTGGCTCATCGCCATCAGCCTGGTGCGTTCGTTATAATCAGGTGTCATTTCGTAACCCAGGCCAATCAGCGGCGCAGCAAATACGGTGTAGCCCAAATAAAAAACAACAGACATTACCAGGAAATAAATGAAATTATACGTTTCATGGTTGTTGCCTGTTTCCGGGATTTTTAATTGCCACATTAATATGAATGCAATTCCGGTAACAATAGCGCCACCAAATATGTAAGGCTTCCTTCTTCCCCATTTAGAACGGGTGTTGTCGGATATATAGCCCATGATTGGGTCAAGTATTGCATCAATAAAACGTGGGATAGCAGCAAGTATGCCTGCTTTGTAGGGGCTCATACCAAAACCCACCACCAAAAAAAACATAAATACACCCAATGCTGCAGGCAGCAATTGGTTAGTAAGATTCCCTGCCCCAAAGGCAATCTTTTGGCCAATTGGCACAATATCGTTTGGGTCTGTTTTGTGTTGTTCTGGCATGGCAAGAGTTTTATTATTTTATAATTATTGTTTGAATTGCTTTGGCATGTATCGTTGAGCTGATGTTTTTTTTGCCTGTTGAAACCAGGAATGGCATATCCTTTTCCTGTGGGTTAAAAACAATTACTGAAAGAGAGCCATCGGGATTTTTTGCAGCAGTAACCATCAAATCTTTATCAGGGTTTTCAAAACCAATTCTTACAGCGCCGGGGCGAATGAATTTACTGAAGTGTGCAATAGTATAATACAGCGGAGTGAAATACACTTCATCCTTTTCTTCATCTACAATCACAGGAGCAGTACACCAGTTTTTAAACCAGTTGGGGCCTCCTTGTTTGTTCAGCACCATGTTCCAGTCAATCCACCCATCAACATAATTATTTAAACAGCCGATGATATCGCCTGCATAGCGGAACACAGGAACATATTTGGGATGAAGGTATTTTTCTTTTTCGCTTGCCCAATCCCAACCCCAATCGGTAGCTTCTTTGCTCCAGTACCAGTTATCGTCTTTCCATTTAGGCACATCCGCATCAATACATGCTTCTGTATTGATTAAATATTTTTTTGGGGCCAACTGATGCGTATGTTGCAGTGACGCCGGGAAATAATCGTAGGTGCTGGCGTACCAATGCACCGCTGTGCCGCCAAAATATTTTGATGATTGTTCGTTGGCATACATCACATTTGCCCACTTCTCCAATTCTTCGCCGCGGTTTTGGTCGTAACCCAAAATCGGGATATGCGATAAGCCTGCTTTTTCAAAATGCGGGCCTAAATAATCACTTACAAAGGCAACCATCTCTTCTGGTGTAAAGTGCATGCTCTCCCAATTCTTATCATTGCCAAGCGGTTCGTTCTCTACTGTTACTCCCCATATATTGATGCCTTCATTTTGATAGGCCCTGATGTATTTTTCAAAATACAAAGCCCAGGTTTTATTATACTCAGGCAATAATTTTCCTCCACGCCAGTCGTTGTTGTCTTTCATCCATGGCGGCGCCGTCCACGGCGACGCAATGATTTTAAAGCCATCTTTTGAAATGCTCATGGCATCTTTTATCATGGGGATTAAAGCATCCCTGTCTTTATCAATGCTGAAATGCCCTAAATTTTTATCGCCGGCTACCATGGCATACGCATAGTTGCCCAACGAAAAATCGCAGGAGTTGAAATGTGTTCTTGTAAGGGAATAATCAGCTCCCCCCTTACTGAAATAAGCCTGAAGAATTTTATTTCTATTGGTTTTGCTTAGTTTGTTGAGAAGATATGCAGATGCTTCCGTGAATGAACCGCCGAAACCGGTGATGGTTTGATATTTTTCCTCTGGTTTTAATACAATAGCAATGCTGCCCGTACCGTGCCTTTTTTCATCTACCTGCGTCAATTTATTTCCTGCTGCAGATGTTTCAAATATTTGTACAGCCGGCCTGTTATTTTGCGAAGCAGCACTCATTGCAATACTTATGAGATAAATGAAACAATAAATAGATTTTCTTCCCACAACCCGTTGTTTTATTTTCTAAACCTTGATTCTGCCATGTAAACCTTTACCTGCAAAACATCGCCGGTTCGTTTTAATATGGCTTCAGTGTCTTTTTTGCTTAATTCAAAACCACCATACGAATTTTTTGAGCCGTCCTTTCTTTCAATATCGACACCTTCACTGTCACTAATGGTATAAATAACCGGCACCTGGCAATAAGTAAACAGCAGTGAGTTTTTTTCTACTACTATTCTTTTTGTTTCCCCGTTTACATTCAACACTTCCATTTCCTTTTCATCTTCTAAAAATTCTGCCCTCCTTAGTATCTGCGGATTAAAAACCAGCAGGCCATTTTCCACCTGCACACCCAGCTCGCCAATGCGGCAAAGAATGTCTTCTTTTACCTGTCCTGTCATGCCGGGCTGTTGTGCGCCTTTATGCAATGGCGTGTGTGAGTAAGGCGTTATTGGGAAAGCACCATAAAGTTGCGGTGGCTTATGAACGCCTATCCCTTCATTTATGCCATAATAATGCGCAATCAATTTGCTGATGGTTTTTGCTTCTGCATTTTGATTGATGGCACGGATACAAGTTTCCTGAACAGCCAGCAACAGTTTTGAAACCATGTGCCAGTAGATAGAACCTAAGCCTTCAAAAGCAAAAAAAGTCCCCGACCTTCCTGTAAATTCTTTGTGGTTAAACACTTCTTCAAAAATCTGCAGCACCATTATTTTGTCTTTCTCAACAAGCGGTTTGTAATTTTCGCTGAGGTTATTCAATGATTTGAGCACATCATCTGCATTTTTAAAATTGCCATTGAAATGGAAAACGCCCTTTACATCTTTTTCAATAATAGAAACATTGTTATCATTCAGCAGTTTTAAAAGCAATGCAGAACGCTCAATGGAGGACGAAGGGATTGAATTTTTTTCTACAAATTTCGGCAGGGCTTTATTGGGGTAAAGAATATAACTGTTCTGGTCTTTTCGGTAGAGAGTGCTTTGTTTTAATGCTTCCAGCAATTCTAAACTTTCATCTGCCGAAAGTTGCCCCGAGCTCAACACTGCTACCTGGCCTTCCAGCATCTCACTTAGGTGAGAGATTCGCAAACCATCATTTTCAAAATTCAACAGGTTGTAAGCATGGTATAAATTATCGC
>CAYRRL010000131.1:6996-7608 GCA_964426665.1 uncultured Ferruginibacter sp.
ATGGAATGTTCAATAAACTGAAGTGAATTGTCGAGCAGGGCGGAAAGTTCATTGGAAGAAATTTCTTTTTTCTCCCCCGAAAAATGATGCTGGTAGATTTGATTCCTGTAATTGCTTCCAGCAATGCCAAGGGCATCTGTAATTTTTTTTCTGTTATTATTGTCAATGGGTGATGAAAGAATTATCAGGTTGCTTGAAAACGTTTTTGATAATTCAGTAAAGAATAAATGCAGTTCCGCAGATACAGAAAAAGCCTGCGGGGATGTACTTTGAAAAACAGGCTGCAAAAATTTCAGGAACCTTCTTAAATAACACAGTGTTACCATTGAAACCCCGTTTCCTACAAGTGCGTTATTGGCATCGTTCCATTCAGGCCTTTGTGTGTTCATCCATATACCGCCTTCGGGAATAAAATTGGAAAGTTTGGAAAGGACAGTTGCTAAAATTTTCTCCAGGAAGTTTACATGGCACAATTCATCTTTTGCATTTGTAAGCAACGCCCCATCGGCCCCAGATTTCCTTATCCGCTTATGAATTTGTTTTTCAACTTCATGGCTAAATTCAATCGTGTCTTTAGGGTTATTCACAATATCAGCATACGATTTTATTCTT
>CAYRRL010000132.1:0-7599 GCA_964426665.1 uncultured Ferruginibacter sp.
GGATGCTTATATTGGCCAACCCGGCTTTGAAGTATTGCAACACATACCAACCACCTGGGACGAAACACATGTTGCAAATGCAAAAATTGATGCCTATATTTCTATCGCAAGAAGAAAGGGGAATGATTGGTATATTGGTTCCATTTCAAACCATGATGCACATGAAGTGGATATTGATTTAAACTTTTTGCCGGCAGGAAAGTATACCGCCACCATTTATAGCGATGCAGACGACGTAAACATCAATCCCAATCACTTAAAGAAAGAAACGGAAGAAGTAAATGGTACTAATAAAATAAAAATAAACTTATCACAAGGCGGCGGCAATGTGATAATCCTTCATAAAAATTGAATAACCGTAAATAAAAAAGAAACATGAGACAGACACTCTTACTGCTGATTGCATTTACCGCAAGCCATCTTGTAAATGCACAAAGCACGACTGTGGCAAAACCTGCAGATGCCAAAATGAAAACCTTCATTGATGCATTAATGAAGAAAATGACACTGGAAGAGAAAATTGGCCAGCTTAACTTGCCTGGCAGCGGCGATATCATAACCGGGCAGGCAAGCAACTCTGATATCGGGAAAAAAATCAAAGAAGGAAAAGTAGGCGGCTTGTTCAATATCAAGTCGGTAGCTAAAATTAAAGCAGTGCAAAAAGTAGCGGTGGAAGAAAGCCGTTTAAAGATACCAATGATATTCGGCATGGATGTGATACACGGTTATGAAACAGTGTTTCCTATACCGTTAGGGCTTAGCTGCAGCTGGGACATGAAAGCGATTGAACGCAGTGCACAAATAGCAGCACAGGAAGCAAGTGCCGATGGCATCAACTGGACATTCAGCCCGATGGTGGACATTGCCCGGGACCCACGCTGGGGCCGTATTGCAGAAGGCAATGGGGAAGACCCATACCTCGGAGGCGAAATCGCCAAAGCAATGGTAAAAGGTTACCAGGGAACAACAGGCGCATATAAAAACAACAACATCATGGCTTGCGTAAAACACTACGCAATGTATGGCGCTGCAGAAGCCGGAAGGGATTATAATACAACAGACATGAGCCGTGTGGGCATGTTCAATAATTATTTGCCTCCTTACAAAGCTGCGGTAGATGCAGGCGTTGGCAGCGTGATGGCATCCTTTAATGAAGTGGATGGCATACCAGCAACCGCCAATAAGTTTTTGATGACAGATGTATTGAGAAAAATGTGGGGCTTCAAAGGTTTTGTTGTAACAGACTATACAGGCATCAATGAAATGATCGACCACGGCATGGGCGATTTGCAGCAGGTTTCTTCATTGGCTTTGAAAGCAGGTATTGATATGGATATGGTAGGCGAAGGTTTTTTAACCACATTACAAAAATCTTTGAAAGAAGGAAAAGTAACTCTAGCACAAATAGATGCCGCCTGCAGGAGGATGCTGGAAGCAAAATATAAGCTGGGATTATTTGACGACCCCTATAAATATTGCAATGAAGACAGGGCAGCAAAAGAAGTGTTTACTGATGCCAGCAGGAAAGAGGCGAGGGATATAGCCGCACAGTGTTTTGTATTGCTGAAAAATAAAGGCAATATTTTGCCATTAAAGAAATCAGGCACTATTGCATTGGTGGGGCCATTGGCAGATGCAAAGGAAAATATGCCCGGCACATGGGCAGTAGCAGCAAGGTTTGACAAAGCCATTTCTTTGTTTGAGGGCTTGCGTTCTGTTGTAGGAGACAAAGCAACAATTGTATATGCAAAAGGAAGCAACCTGGATGCTGACGCAAAATTTGAAGAAAGGGCAGGCATGTTTGGCAAAGATTTTAAAAGGGATATGCGGCCTGCACAGGAAATAATTGATGAAGCAGTAAATGCAAGCAAAAATGCAGATGTAATTGTGGCTGCATTGGGCGAAAGCGCAGAAATGAGCGGCGAATGCAGCAGCCGGAGCAATATTGAGATACCACAAGCGCAAAAAGATTTATTGGCGGCCTTATTAAAAACAGGCAAGCCGGTTGTATTGGTTTTATTTACAGGAAGGCCATTGGCAATAAAATGGGAAAGTGAAAATGTGCCGGCCATTTTGAATGTGTGGTTTGGCGGCAGCGAAGCAGGTTATGCAATAGCCGATGTGTTGTTTGGCGATGTAAACCCTTCAGGCAAATTGAGTACTACCTGGCCACAGAATGTTGGGCAGGTGCCAATGTATTACAACCACAAAAATACCGGCCGCCCTTTAAGCGAAGGCAAATGGTTTGAAAAATTCCGCAGCAATTATTTGGATGTGAGCAACGGCCCTGTGTATCCATTTGGTTATGGATTAAGTTATAGTGATTTTTACTACAGCAATATCAAATTGAGCAGCACAACTTTAAAAGCAGGGCAAACCATCACAGCGTCTGTTGTTGTTACAAACAACAGCCATACCGATGGAAAAGAAGTGGTGCAATTATACACCCGTGATATAGTTGGCAGCATTACAAGGCCAGTGAAAGAATTGAAAGGTTTCCAGAAAATTGAATTGAAAGCAGGGCAAAGCAAAACTATTGAGTTTAAAATTTCTGCAGATGATTTGAGGTTTTATAACAGCGATTTAAAATTTGTAGCTGAGCCAGGAGATTTTAAAGTTTTCATTGGTGGCAACAGCCGGGATGTAAGGGAAGCGTCTTTTAAATTACAATAAGATTGAAACAAACCCAGCCGCAAGGCTGGGTTTGTTATTTCAAGATTCTAAAAGTCTCATTAAGGTGGCCGACCTTGTAAAACGCTGTGAATTATAAGGGTCTTGCAAAAGGTCGACCACCTTGTTTAAGCTACTTGCGCATGAAATTTCTTTTCTCTTTTCTTTTTTCTTTTATTGCAATCAATCATTTGTTTGCAGTTGATAGTTTGTTGGTTTCTTCCCCTGATAAAAAAATTGTGGTAACGGTTTATTTTAAAAGTAATATCAGCTATGGAATTAAATGCGATAGCAAAACAATCCTTCAGCCATCATTGATTGACTTGGTATTGGAAAATCTTCCTGCTCTCTCGGAGAAAATAAAACTCAAATCGCATAGTGTAAAAACTGTTGATGAAACAATCACATCTCCCGTTCCTGAAAAGAGAAAAATTATCCGTGATAACTATAATGAACTAACGGCAAACTTGCAACAGCCTTACTCTTTGTTATTCCGTGTATATAATGATGGCGTTGCATACCGCATTGTTACAAAATTTAAAGATTCAATTGTTGTACAGAATGAAAAAGCATTATTTGCTTTTGAAGAAGGAAAGAAAATTTTATTGCCATTAATTGACCCGGGGCAAAGAACAGATAAATTCCACACCAGTTTTGAAGAATTATACCAGTCAAAAACAATTGATAGCTTAACTGCACAGTCGTTTGCATATTCACCAATACTACTTGGTAGTGGCGATGAAGTGAAAGTTGCCATCACAGAATCTGATTTGGAAGATTATCCCGGCATGTTTTTACAAGGAACAAATTCCAATGCTGTCGAAGGTTTGTTTGCGCCTTATCCTTTAGAAACAAAAATGACTGATGGCGAATTTCCTCAGGAAGTTGTTACAAAGAGAGCAAATTTTATTGCCAAAACAAAAGGCACAAGGAGTTTCCCATGGCGTGTATTGATTATTGCAAAGGAAGATAAAGACTTGCCCGGCTGTGATTTGGCCTATCGGTTAGCATCGCCATCAAAAATAAAAGATGTTAGTTGGATAAACCCCGGCAAAGGCACAGATGAATGGATTATCGGAATCAATTTATTTAATGTGCCTTTTAAAGCAGGCATTAATACAGCCACTTACAAGTACTACATTGATTTTGCAAAGCAATTCGGCTTGCAACGTATCATGATGGATGCAGGTTGGAGCCACTATAAAAACCTGTTTGATATCACTCCTGAAATTAACATGGACGCGATTGCAGCTTATGCAAAAAGCAAAGGCATCAAACTAAGCATGTGGACATTGTGTTCAACATTGGATAAGCAATTGGACAGCGCATTGAACCAGTTCAACAAATGGGGCGTTGATTTTATCATGACCGATTTTATGGACAGGGACGACCAGCCAATGGTGAATTTTTATGACCGAATTTCAAAAGCCTGTGCGGATAAAAAAATCATGATTATGTTTCATGGGGCATACCCGCCGAAAGGATATAATAGAACATGGCCAAATAACATAACAAGAGAAGGCGTGTTGGGCTCTGAATATAATATCTGGAGCGACAAGCCAACACCGGAGCATGATGTAACATTGCCATTCACAAGAATGCTGGCTGGCCCAATGGATTATGAACCTGGTATTTTAGACAATGCAACAAAAGAACAATTCAGGCCGATTGGCAGAAAGGTCATGAGCCAGGGCACAAGGTGCCACCAACTGGCGATGTTTGTGGTGTATGACAGCCCGGTACAAATTTTTGCAGGCAATCCTAGTCAGGGAAAGATGGAACCAGCGTTCATGAAGTTTTTGGGTGAAATACCAACTACATGGGATGAAACAAAAATACTGGCAGGTAAGGTTGGTGATTATATTGTGACGGCAAGAAGAAAAGGAGATGATTGGTGGATTGGAGGAATGACGGATTGGGAGAAAAGGGAGATTGATTTAAATATTGATTTTTTGATGGGCAACTACGATGTGATTACATATTCCGATGGTATCAATGCTGATAACTATCCGGCAGATTATATAATCGACAGGCGTTCACAGAATTTTCCTGTATACGATATGGGAAGATTTGTTTTAGGATTGACTCAAAGAGTAGCCCCTGGCGGTGGCTTTGTAATGAAATTCTCAAAAAAGAAAAACTAGAACTATGAAAATAAAATTATCAATCGCTTTTGTTTTATTATTCGCATGCTTATTTGTAAAGGCACAGGACAAATCTTTATTCAAAAAGGAAATCTATGTTTCAGGCAATGATACCTTGCCCTACCGCATTTTATTGCCATTGAATTACGATGCTTCAAAAAAACATCCTCTGATATTCGTATTGCATGGCGCCGGCGAAAGGGGAAACGATAATGAAGCACAATTGGTGCATGGGTCTTATTTGTTTTTAAAAGACAGTGTGAGGCAACAGTACCCTGCTATTGTTGTTTTCCCTCAATGCCCGGCCAATAGCTTCTGGAGTAATGTGCAGGTTGCTTTTGATTCAGTGACAAAACAAAGGAAATTTAATTTCCGTTCAGATGGCGAACCTACCATTGCTATGAAACTGGCGCAGGAGCTTTTGTATAAAATTATCGATGAGTACCCGGTGAATAAAAAACAAATCTATGTTGGTGGGTTGTCAATGGGAGGCATGGGCACATTTGAAATTGTAAGGCGAAACCCTAAACTGTTTGCTGCTGCTTTCCCTATTTGTGGTGGTGGCGCTCCGTCAACAGCGCAAGGGATAAAAAAAGTGAAATGGTGGGTATTTCATGGTGAAGTAGATGAAGTTGTACCAGCGGCCTGGTCGCAGGAAATGGCGGATGCATTAAAAGCCGCAGGCGCTGATGTAAAATACAGTTTATACCCCGGGGTAAATCATAATAGTTGGGACAATGCTTTTGCAGAGCCGGGATTATTACCGTGGTTATTTTCGGTGAAGAAGTGATAGCCACAGATTCGCAGATTATTTTTGAATGCGGATCGAGGAATTATACGTTTGTTTTACAAAAGAGGTTGAGATTGTTGAGAGCAAAGCCCCATAGGGGCGCCATATTAGTAGCGGCGGGTGAAACACGCCGTAAAAAAGAAAAGTACATTGACAGGGGACGATGGCGAAGCCATCGTTTAAAAATATAATGTGGGAAACGACGAATAATGATATAGCGTACAAGTTCCGGCGTAAAGCCGGAATCCCGATTTTACATCGGGAGGATGCGACGCCAATGAAGCATAATTGTATTCCAAAAGCTAAGTGCATAAAAATATAAAATGAAAAAATCATTCCTAACGATTGCCATTGCAGTAACAGCAATTTTTTCGCAGGCGCAAAAGAAAACAATTGGCCAGCGTGTTGATTCTGTTTTAAAATTGATGACGCTGGAAGAAAAAGTTGGGCAGATGAATCAATACAACGGCCCATGGGCGGCAACAGGCCCATTGACAAATGATGATAACCTGCTTGGCCAGATAAAGGAAGGCAAAGTGGGTTCAATGCTGAACACAACTGGCGCAGCAAGAACGAGGGACTTGCAACAGCTGGCAATGCAATCAAGATTAAAAATACCATTGCTGTTTGGGCAGGATGTGATACATGGGTACAGGACAATCTTCCCGATACCATTAGCAGAAGCAGCAAGCTGGGATTTGCAGGCGATTGAACGCTCAGCAAGAATTGCCGCAATAGAAGCAAGCGCTGCAGGTGTGCACTGGACATTTGCGCCAATGGTAGACATTGCCCGTGACCCACGCTGGGGCCGTGTAATGGAAGGCGCAGGCGAAGACACCTACCTCGGTTCGCAGATTGCAAAAGCAAGGGTAAAGGGTTTTCAGGGAAAAGGCTTGGGCAACACCGATGCAGTAATGGCTTGTGCCAAACACTTTGCTGCATACGGCGCTGCTGTTGGCGGAAGGGATTACAACAGTGTTGACATGAGCCTTCGCCAGTTGTGGGAAACCTATTTGCCGCCATTTAAAGCTGCTGCTGATGCAGGGGCTGCAACATTCATGAATTCTTTTAATGACCTGAATGGGGTCCCGGCTACTGGTAATAGTTATTTGCAACGTGATGTATTAAAAGGCCAATGGAACTTTAAAGGTTTTGTAGTAAGCGATTGGGGAAGCATAGGCGAAATGATTAACCATGGGTTTGTAAAAGATGGTTATGAAGCAGCAATGGCGGCTGCCAATGCAGGCAGCGATATGGACATGGAGAGCAGGGCTTATGTTGAAAACTTAGCAAGGCTGGTGAAAGAAGGCAAAGTAAAATTGGCTGTAGTGGATGATGCGGTGAGGAGAATTTTAAAAATGAAATTTGAAATGGGTTTATTCGACGACCCATATAGATTTTCAAATGAAGCAAGGGAAAAAGAACAGTGGGATAACAAAGAGCATTTGAAAGCGGAAAGGGATATGGCCAAGAAAAGTATTGTGCTCCTCAAAAATGAAAAACAAACCTTGCCAATAAGCAAGCAAACAAAAACCATTGCTTTGATTGGCCCGTTTATAAAAGCAAAGAGCGATAACCTTGGTTTCTGGAGTTATGATTGGCCGGATGATTCTGTAAGGATTGTTTCTGTATGGGACGGCGTGAAAAGCAAACTTGGCAACGGCACAAAAATGCTGTATGCCAAAGGATGTAACGTAAATGACAATTCAACCGATGGCTTTGCAGAAGCGGTTGAAATTGCAAAACAGGCAGATATTGTTGTAATGAATATTGGCGAAGCAAGGGATATGAGCGGCGAAGCAAAGAGCCGCAGCAGCATCCGCCTTCCGGGTGTGCAGGAAGATTTGATAAAAGCAATACAGGCAACAGGCAAACCTGTTGTGGTGATGATAAATGCAGGAAGGCCACTGATATTTAACTGGGTGGCAGATAATGTGCCTGCCATTTTATATACCTGGTGGTTGGGCACGGAAGCAGGCAATGCCATTGCAGATA
>CAYRRL010000133.1:0-7599 GCA_964426665.1 uncultured Ferruginibacter sp.
CCTTACCTTTGCACATGGCAACAAAAAAAAATTCCCCCTCCAGCAAACAATCCAGTAATTTTTTTGGCGATGGGCTTACGTTTGACGATGTGCTGCTGATGCCGGCATATTCCGAAATCCTGCCCCGTGACGTTGATATCAGCGCCTTTCTTACCAAAACCATACAACTAAACATACCAATGCTGAGTGCAGCCATGGATACAGTAACCGAAGCATCACTGGCAATTGCCCTGGCCAGGGAAGGCGGGCTCGGCATACTTCACAAAAACATGACGATTGAAAGGCAGGCTGAGCAGGTACGCAAAGTAAAAAGAAGCGAAAATGGGTTGATACTTGACCCTGTAACGCTTACGCCGGATGCCACTATCGGCGAAGCAGTGCGGCTGATGAAAGAAAATAGAATAGGGGGCATCCCCATTATTGACAACAATAAAAAATTAGTAGGCATACTCACCAACCGTGACCTGCGCTTTGAATCAAATTATAAAGACAAAGTGAGCAGCGTGATGACAAAAGACAACCTCATTACTGCGCCCGAAGGCACTGATTTAAAAAAAGCAGAACTCATTTTCAAGAAAAATAAAATTGAAAAACTGCCGGTTGTAAACAAAGCTGGTATGTTGATTGGCCTTGTAACGTTTGGCGATATTTTGAAGTTGAAAAGCTATCCACATGCCATTAAAGATTCATTTGGAAGATTGTTGGTTGGGGCTGGCGTTGGCATTACAAAAGACACATTAGACAGAGTGGCTGCGCTGCAGCATTCAGGCGTGGATGCTATTTGCCTCGACAGCGCCCATGGGCATACTAAAGGAGTAATGAATGCATTGAAATCAGTAAAAAAGTCTTTTAAAAATTTGCAGGTAATTGCAGGCAATGTGGGAACCGGCGCTGGCGCAAAAGCTTTGGCAGAAGCTGGAGCTGATGCAGTGAAAGTGGGCATTGGCCCGGGCTCTATTTGCACCACAAGGATTGTTGCAGGCACAGGCGTCCCTCAAATCACAGCAGTGATGGAAGCAGCAGCAGCATTGAAAGGTAAAAATGTGGGCATCATCAGCGATGGCGGCATTCGATATACCGGCGATATGGTAAAAGCATTAGCCGCTGGCGCCAGTTGTGTAATGATGGGCAATGTGTTTGCAGGCACCGAAGAAAGCCCAGGCGAAACAATTATTTACGAAGGCCGCAGGTTCAAGCAATACCGTGGCATGGGTTCGCTTGGGGCAATGGCGCAGGGCAGCAGCGACCGTTATTTTCAAGACCCGGAAGACGATATTAAAAAGTTTGTGCCAGAAGGCATTGAAGGCCGTGTGGCTTTTAAAGGCCCATTAAGGGAAGTGGTGCATCAATATACCGGCGGCCTGCGTGCAGGCATGGGCTATTGCGGCGCACAAAACATTAAGGCTTTGCAAGGCGCCACATTTGTAAAAATCACCAATGCTGGTATGAGGGAAAGCCATGCTCATGATATTGCGATAACTAAGGAAGCGCCGAATTACAGCAGGTAAACAGTTTAAGGTTTTGTGCGCCAGCTTTTGTTTTTTCATGGCACCATCGTTGTGCCACTCACTTGTACTTTCATATCTTTATTCAACAAGCAATTTTGCGCCTATGCCATCCTGGCTTCTTTGCGTGGAATAAACAAAGCATGAAAAAAATATTACTCCAGCTTTTCTTCATTTGCCCATTTGCATATTTGCCTGCCTGCAAATTAAAAGCCCAGGATTCTTCCAGGATACAAATAAGCCTTCTCACCTGTACGCCCGGCGATGAATTGTATTCAACCTTTGGCCATAGTGCATTGAGATTAATTGACAGTACACAACAAAAAGACGTAGTATTCAACTATGGCACATTCGATTTTGACGACCCGGATTTTTATGCAAAGTTTGTAAAAGGCAAACTCATGTATTTTGTTTCCAACGAGTACTTCAACGATTTTAAGCAGGAATACCAGTCATGGAACAGGGGCATTACAGAGCAAATTATAAACCTTGCACTGGAAGAAAAACTATCCATAAAAAAATTCCTCATCAATAACCTAAAAGAGGAAAACAAATACTACAAATACGATTTTGTATTTGATAACTGCACCACAAGGCTCAGGGACATTATTGTAGCCAATAAAAAAGAGAAGCCCATTTTTAAAAATGTAATGCCGCCAACAACCACATTCAGGAATGCCATACATGAATATTTAAACAAGAGCGATAAAGAATGGGACAAGCTCGGCATTGACATTTTATTAGGCTCGCCCCTGGATGCAAAGATGTCAACCACACAACAGCAATTCCTGCCCGATAATTTGATGACAGCATTTGACAGCAGCAGCAATCTTGTTTTGTCATCTACCAATCTTTACCCAATACAAAAACAAACCGGCAGCAAATCATGGTTTAACCCATTAATAGTTTTTAGTTTGCTGTTGTTGTTTATTGTGCTGCTTGATTTTTCAAAGAATAAAATTGCTGACAAGTTTTTAAAGGCTTTTGATTTTATTTTATTCTTTGTTACAGGCGCTTTAGGCATATTGCTGTTATTTATGTGGTTTGGCACCGGCCACAATATGTGCAAGAATAATTACAATTTGTTTTGGGCATGGCCTACGCATTTCATCATTGCATTTTTTATTGGCAGCGAAAAAATATGGGTGAAAAAATATTTTCTGATTGTTATCATTGGGCTTTTGTTATTGTTAGCAGCGTGGTTCTTTTTGCCGCAACAATTAAACACTTCGCTTTTGGCAATCTGTTTGCTGTTGTTGTACAGGAGTTTGAGAAAATATCAAAGCGTTTATTATCCGGCCTGCCCTTAGGTACTGGCCGGGGCTAAGCTTCCTATGCCAGCTGAAAAATATTTATAATGGAAACAAAATCATTTCTTTTTCAAAATAAAAATATCCAATACAAACTTTACGGCAATGGCAAAGCTGTGATACTACTGCATGGTTTTGGTGAAGACGGTACTATATGGGAGCCGCAAATAAAATTCCTGCAACCACATTTCCGGCTCATTGTCCCCGATATTCCCGGCAGCGGCCAATCGGAATTAATACCTGGCGCTAATATTGACACTTATGCGGAAACAGTAAAAACACTTTGTGATATTGAGCTTTCAAAAGCCTCACCCACGGGGGGAGGTTTGGAGGGTGCTGTTATTATTGGCCACTCCATGGGTGGCTACATTGCTCTTGCTTTTGCAGAAAAATACCCTGAATATTTAAAAGCATTGGGCTTGTTCCATTCATCTGCTTTTGCAGATAGTGAAGAAAAAAAAGAAGCCAGAAGAAAAGCAATTGACTTTATCAAATCAAACGGCGCTTATGCTTTTTTAAAAACAAGTACGCTCAATTTATTTACTCAGCAATACAAAAACTCACACCCGGAAAAAGTAGATGAGCTGATTGAAGCCGGCAAAGGTTTTTCCGAAGATGCATTGATACAGTATTACGAAGCCATGATTGCCCGGCCTGGCAGAACAGAAGTTTTGAAAAAATTTAACAAGCCTGTTTTATTCATCATTGGCGAGCATGACCAGGCCATACCTTTTGATGCAAGTATGAAACAATGCCACCTGCCTCCGCAATCGCATGTGCATATTTTAAGAGAGAGCGCACACATGGGCATGTGGGAAGAAGAAACAAAAGCCGGTAATATTTTGCTTTCTTTTTTGCAACAGGCGTAAATAATCCCGGGTTTTATGCCCCATTTTTACCGCTTCATAATTCTATTTAAGCGGCACAACAGTTCAAGGCAGCCTTTCCGGCACAATCTTCGTCTGTTTAGTATTACCTTTATAACTGATGAAGAAGTACCTGTCCGTAGTAATTTTTCTTATTGGTTTTTCAGATGTGTTTGCTTCCCATATAGTAGGCGGGGAAGTGTTTTATACATACCTCGGGCCAGGTGCAATTGCAAATACAAGCCGCTACAGGGTAACCATGCGTCTTTTCACAGAATGTGGGCAAGCTTGCGGAGGGGGCACTAGTGTTGCTTGCCCGCCAACATCTGTTATTATAGGTATTTTTAGCAACGCCGCCCCGTTTGCAAGGGTGACGGACATTACACTGCCCCGTACTTCATTGCCATGGATTGACTTGACAACTTACCCGGCTTGCATTACTGACAGGCCAAGAGTATGCTACCAGGTAAATACTTACTCAACAGTAACGGAGTTGGCGAATACAGCTCAAGGCTACAGGATGAGCTATCAAAATTGCTGCAGGCAAAGCACCTTAAATGTTCAAACTGATGCAGCCTCCATTAATGGCGTGCCTGGTTCTGCTTACGAAACCACTTTGCCCGGCACTGCTATATTGCCTGCAGGCACTAATTCCAATGCAGTGATGGATTTAAAAGACACAGCCCTTGTTTGCCACGGCAACCCCTTCAACCTGCCATTTAGCGCAACTGATGCTGATGGCGATTCTTTATCGTACCGCTTTGAAGCGGCGTATGACGGGGGTTCTTTTCAAAGCAACCTCAACAACCCGCCTGACCAGCCTTTGTATAATGCTGTCCGTTACACCGGTGCTTATACAGGGCAGTTGCCTTTGGGCATACAAGTTAGCATTGACCCGACCACTGGTGTAATCAGTGGCATTGCCCCTGCCGCTTCGGGGCCTTACGTAATTTGCGTGGTGGTAACAGAATGGCGCAACGGCAGGGCTATTGCCGAACACAGAAAAGATTTTATTCTTGAAGTGGAGGATTGCGATATACCTTCTTCAAGGCTTACGCCACAAGATGAAACATGCGATGGTTTTACACGCCGCTTCTCCAACCAGTCCAACAATAATGTAAACTCCTGGTATTGGGATTTTGGCATTGATACGCTTGACAGCGATACATCTGTTTTGCAAACTCCCACATTTACATACCAGGACACCGGGAAATACACAATAAAGCTTGTTGTAAACCGGGGCACGCCATGCGCTGATTCCTCTACGTATACAGTATGGGTTTTCCCCGGTTTCTTCCCAAAGTTTAATATTAACCCGCCTTACTGCAAAGGCACGGCTGTGCAATTCAGGGATGCCACCCGTACCAATTATGGCCAGGTGCTTAACTGGCGGTGGGACTTTGGCACCAATACAGGCAATGATACAAGCCGGCTGCAAAACCCCGCATTCACTTACAACGCACCGGGCACATACAAAGTGCGGCTTGATGTGGGCAACTCTTATGGCTGTACTGGTTTTTGGGAAACTACTTTTGTAGTGAATGATTTGCCGCCAATAACTGTTTTGCCAAAAGACACTTCTTATTGCGCTTTGGATTCTGTGCAGTTAAGAGCAACAGGCACTGGCAGTTTTGCATGGCAGCCTGCTACAAATATCCTTTTTGGCAACACTGCCAACCCAATTGTATTCCCAGCGGCCCCAGCAAAATATTTTGCAACCATTACAGATGCCAATGGATGCAAAAGCCGGGACTCTGCAATACTAAATCCATTGAATAATGTGACTAACAGCATTACTGCATCTGCAGATAATATTTGCGCAGAAGATACCATTATCCTTACGGGAAACAGTAACTATACTACAAACGTATCATGGCAATGGAGCCCTGTTGCAACAGTTTTATCGCCTGATACAAAAATTACAAAAGCATTCCCTGCGGGCAATGCCACATATAGTTTGCTTACCACATGGGGCCGGTATTGCAAGGCCACTGCTACTAAAGCAATAACAGTAAAACCGCTGGCTGTGCCCGAGGCAGGCCCGGGCGGCTATATTTGCAAAGAACAAAACACGCTGCAATTGCAGGCAAGCGGCGGCGCCAGTTATAAATGGTCGCCTGCAGCCGGGCTTAGCAACCCTAATATTGCAAACCCCATAGCATCACCGGCCAATACTACCATGTATAAAGTAGCAGTAGGCGTAGCAGGGTGCAGTAAAACGAAAACTGATTCTGTACAGGTATTGGTGAGGGAATTGCCAGAAGCAAATTTGGTAGATGACACTTTGATATGTTCCATCGATACATTGCTGCTGGTTACCAACCCGGCAAATAACTATGTGTGGTCGCCTAATTACATGATTAATAACCTTACGGCTAAAAGCCCATTGGTAAGCCCGGATGTGCCTACAACTTATTATACCACATTAACCGATGCTTTTGGCTGTGTAAACAACGATTCTGTTTTTGTGGATGTAAAGCTGGTTGTTACAATAGATGCCGGGCCCGATACCACCATTTGCCGCACAGACACATTTCATTTACGTACTGTAAGCGATGCATTGTCTTACCAATGGAGCCCCGCCGATTTTCTTGACAGGGTTGATATAAAGAACCCGGTATCGAATATTACCGATAGTATTATCACTTACCGCGTAATTGGCAATATTGGCAAATGCCAAAGCCAGGATATTGTTACCATAAGAACGGTACCATACCCGGTTGCAAAAATTAACCCTGACACAAGCATTTGCTTTGGGGAGAATGCAAAATTATATGCCAGCGGCGGCAAATTTTACCAATGGAGCCCTGCAACTAATTTATCAAACCCAAATGCACCTGTTACCGAAGTAATCAACCCGCCATCAGGCAGCCACACTTACACAGTTTTTGTAACAGACAATAAAGGCTGCCCCAAACCAGTTAAAGATAGCACTGTGGTTACAGTAAGGCAGCAGGTAATTGCCAACACAGGAATGCAAGACACCGCTATTGTGATTGGCCAAACACTTCAGATGAATGCCAGCGGCGGCGATGCCTACCTATGGAGCCCGTCCACATGGCTTAGCGACCCAGGCTCGCCACGTACAATTGCCAGCCCCGAAAATAATATTACTTATAAAGTAACGGTAACGCAACTGCCTGAAAACTGCAGCGCAACAGATGAAGTAAAAATAACAGTGTATTTGCTGCCGCCAAGTTTTTACGTGCCCACTGCCTTTAGCCCCAATGGCGATGGGCTTAATGATGTTTTGCGCCCAATTGCCCTTGGCATGAGAAGATTAAGATATTTCAAAGTGTACAACCGTGTGGGCAACCTTGTATTTCAAACTACTGAATTAGGCAAGGGCTGGGACGGCTATTATAAAGGCAACCCGCAAGACCCCGGCAACTTTGTGTGGATGGCACAGGGCGAAACATGGAAGGGCGAATTTATTACCAGAAAAGGAAATGCGGTGCTGGTAAGGTAATTACTGCTTGTACTTAAGCATATGCGATGAATAAATTTATTTGCATTCTTTTATTGCTGCAATCTTGCGGTTCTGATACATCTGCAGATTACGAAAAAGAAAAAAAGGCAATACTCCAATTAGAAAAAGCCCAACGGGAATACCATTTTCAAAAAAATGCTGAAGCATTTTCAGGAATTCTTTCTGACAGCTTTTTATCAATAAACAAAGGTGTTGTAAGCATGCCTTCAAAAAAAGAAAATTACGGCAGGTTCAGCAGTTACTTCAGCTCGGTTAAGTTTATTAAGTGGGATGATGCAAAAGAACCTGTAATACGCTTTTCTAATGATGCATCTATAGCGTATGTTACAGTGCAAAAAGAGGTAATAACAGAACAAACAGGTGAAAATGGAGGGATTGTTATTGACACTACTCATTTTGCATGGTTAAGCATATACAAAAAAGGCACC
>CAYRRL010000134.1:0-7597 GCA_964426665.1 uncultured Ferruginibacter sp.
ACAATGATTGGGATAATGCATTAGCTGCGGCTGCACAGCTTATGCATATCAATAAGAGTTTCTTTTTCATTTTAACTGCTTTCATTTTAGGTTTGAAAAAAATGCTTTTATCAATATGCTTTCTCCATTTTAAATACTGTTTTCTTTCCAGTCTCCATATCTGTTATTTCCACTAGGTACATGCCCCTTGACAGGTTGCTGAGGTTGCGTAGCGTAACAGCCGGGGCTTCCCTTGTTATTTTTTGTGTATTGGTTGAAATAACCCTGCCGCTCATATCCAGCATCCTTATCCCAAATGAAGCGCTTTGCTCCACAGACACTGTAATTGTAATGTCTGCTATGAATGGGTTGGGCACTACTTTGATAAGTGCGCCGTTTTCCGGCAACTTAACAACTGACACATTGCTGTAAGCATATTTGCCAAGTTTGTCTAAAAGTTTTACCCTGTAATAGACAACTGGCTTGTTAAGGTTGCTTACGTCATCAGATAACTGGTATTGTTTTTCGCCGTCACTGTTGCCGGCTGCGGCTACATTAGAGCCTACTTTTACATAATTCCTTCCGTCAATGCTGCGTTCAATTTCAAAATGGCTTGAGTTCAGTTCGCTGATTGTTTTCCAGTTCAGCACAGCGTTTTTGCCTGCCTTCAATGCAGTAAGCTCAAGGCCTTTTACCGGCAACAGGGTGAGCCAGTTCAAAGAATACAGCGCCGTCACAGGGTCTTTCTTCCCGGCAGAGTCAACAAATGAATAGAAAAACTCAGTTGACTTGGAACCTAAAGTGGCCGCAGTAAACTGTATCTGCAGTAGATCAGGGTTGAAGTTGATGATAAGCTGCCCTGATGCCACCAACACGCCATTGTAATACAAATCTGCATTGTTGGGCACTACGTCTATCACTACATTCCTTGCATCTAATGTGCAGCCCGGTGCACAGTCTTCTGTGTCTTTGCCGCTGAGCACTGGCGGGTTAGTGCCGCCATTCAGTGTTATCATCTGGCCTACTGTTGGCTGGTCTATATTCACATAAAAAGGTGTGGAAGTTGGCAGCTGCTCGATGCCAAAATCAAAGTTGCTTACGCTTGTAAAACCATAAGGCCTGTTGTCAATAACGCCCATGCTTCCATAATCAATCACACCATTTCTTGTTTCCCCTGTGTTTACCCAATCAGTTGGTAAAGAAGGGGCAGGGGCCGGCGTGCCTGCTGATGCATTTGTTGATGATAATACTATTGAATAGCTAAGGCCCGGCGCAGCATTTACAAAACTATAGGTGCCGTCGCTTGCTACTTTTACTGTAGATACAACATAGCCCATTGCATCCACCAGGCTTACATAGAGCGACCCGGCAGCATCGGTGGTATTTTCATGCCCTTGTTGTTTTACATCGCCATTTCCATCATCCCACACTTTTCCGCTGATAGTAATGCCCGGGGCAATAAGGAAATGTATCATGCCTGTGGCGCACAACGGCTGCGGCGCAATTGCTGTTACATCGCAAATGTTGTATGTAACATAATCAGGGCCTGTATAGCCTGCAGGCGGCGTGTACCTGTAAGTACCGTTGGAGTAAAATTGTATGCTTCCGCCTTCTGTAGTAGCCACAGGCGACCCAATAGCATTGCCCATGCTTGCTGCAGCAATAGATGCCCCGTTATAAGACAATGAATCATTGTTGTTGTCACGGTCGTTGCCGATGAACGAGCCCATTACTGGTTGGTTTACTGATGTGTAGCCAAAATCGTCGCCTGCAAACGGCGGGTCGTTTTGTATGCCGTTCACATCTGCCAGTACTTCTATGTGTATGGCTGCCCTTGATGTAGCTCCTGCTGTATTGGATATTACATACGATGCATCCACGCTGCCAACAAAATTAGCTGCCGGCGTAAAGCTGTATGTGCCATTTGCATTTACAGTTAAAATGCCTGCATTGGCCACAGGTTTGCCATGTATGTCTACACCGGCTACAGTAGCTGTGCCCGGCATGCTTGTTATATCAGGTGCGCCATCGCCGTTGCTGTCGTAACTGAAAAGCGTAGCCGTAAAGGAATAATATTTAGGGTCCCTGTCGTTAGCAAACAAATTGCCTGTTATGGTTGCGCCATAGCTTATATCTTCATCATTGTTGGCAATAACCGAGTTGCCTGCTGCAGGCAGTGGGTCTACAGTGATAGCCAAATAAGCTGTATCGCATGCTGCCGGGCTCCCATTGTCGCATATGCTGTATGGTATTGTTACAGTGCCGGTAAAGCCCGCCGCAGGTGTAAAAGTGTACACGCCTGATGCGTTAAATGCAATGCTGCCTGCATTGGCCACAGCAGCGCCTGATTTGCTTATGCCATTTACGCTTGAGCCGCTTCCTATTGCAGCTTTTGTGAGCGGGTTAAGGAAGCTTCCAAAATTTTGTGGGTTGCTTTCCTGGTCAAAGTCGTTTAGTTTTGCCACACCCGTTACGTTTGTGCCTGCCCATGTGCTGTTTTCATCATTCACACTGTAGGTGAGTATTCTTTTCACGCCGAAGTCCATATCGTTTGCACAAGTGCCGGATGTATTGAATTTAAAGTTCCTTAAAGCGCTTGTAGTAAGGGAAGTATTCGCTGCAAGCGAAACAGTGTTAATACCTATGAGGTAACATTGGTCGTATTGCAAAAACTTGATAGAAATATTATCAATAAAGATATTGTCGCCTTCGTCGGTATTATTGCTTGTAAGGAAACGCAGGTATGTCCTGTTGTTGCTGTTAAACAAAGCTGTGTTTATGTTCAGGTTCGACACATCCGTATAAGATGAGTTATAGGCTCCTGCGCCTGAAATAGTGTACACGGTCGTATATGTAACACCGTCTGAGGAAAGCTGTACCGCCACGCTTTCGCCAAAAGAAAAATTAGGGGACCCTCTGCGGAAAGAGAAGCTTAAAAATGCCCTTGTGGCAAACTCCATGTTGAACTCACGTATGGCAGAACGGTTTGCATCGTCAAGCCTTAATGCATAGCCGAAAATACTATCCTGTACAATTTCCACATCAGTATTAGCTGCAGTTTGTGCAGGCGATACACAAAAACCAACAGACAATGCATCGTTGTTGTCATACCAGGTGCTTTTCCACGATGCAGAGCCATCGTTGCCCCACCTGCAAGTGGTGGCGGCAGTTGTGTCAAAATTATCGGACACAATTTTTTCTGGCGATTTTATAAACTGGTAATAGCCGTTTACATCCACATTCACAGAATCTATCAGTTCATTGGCATTGATGCCATTGTTGCAGTTGCCATCCACATACAAATAAATTTTTGCGGGTGATATGCCTGTGCCACCGTCGTTCTTTGCGCCATCCTGGTTTTTGTCGAGGAATACCTGCCCTGCTATTACATTCATGCCGGTTGGCGATGGGCAGGAAGCAATAGTGATAAATACAAAAGCAGTAGCGCATACCACGGGTGTAGGCGTAGAGCATACGCTATACTGGAAAGAATCAATCCCAGTAAAACCTGTATTGGGCGTATATATTACCTGGCCATATTGGTTTACCTGTACTGTGCCGTTTGCAGGCTGCAGAAGGCCTGTGGTGGAAACAGTTGAGTGGTCAAGTACAGCAAGAAAGCCTGCATCATTTTTTAGTACACTAACGGTTACTGGTGTATTAACCATGGTAACGCCACGGTCGTTGTTAGCTATTACCAATTTTTCTTTACAGAATGGCTGTATAGTACTGCCAACATCCCAGCTTGGGTTGGCTGTTTGGGCAGTGGAAGGGTCTTCGCCATATACCGCAGCTATCTTTGTGCCATCACAAGTAAATACTGCTGTGCCGCTTTGGTCATTATCGCTGTTGTCCCTGATTCTTGTATGGTTGAGTGCGTTTAAAGGAATAGCCACGTCATACTTTAAGCCACATGGGCTGGTACTTGGGCCATTCAATATATCACCGTCATATTTTACATACACCGTAGTGTTAGCTGTTGGTGTTACCCATATCGGGTTATCGTTTCTTGTGCCATTGGTTGAACCCGGCGCCCAGGCAACACTTGCAAAATCAGTAAGCCTTGCTTCCGAAATCAGGTTGAATGCCCAATCCCTTGTAGAGCCATCATTGCCGCCGCCGCCTGGTGAATAGGAATCCACAATTTCAAGTGCCACAAATGCCTCTTTAGTGGGGTTTACAAATTTGTATGCAGCAGTTGCCGACAAAGGCATAGGGAAACGATAATAAGAATTCGCAGGCAGGTTTATTGTGCCGCTGCTTGGTATGCCGGAGCTCCAGTTAATATTGATGGCACGGTTCAAACTATTATATAACATCACTACTGACGTATCATGTGGTGCAGCAGCAGGGCCTGTTGTTGGCACAGGCGTATAATATGTGTGTGAATACCATGTAGCCGGGTAAATTGGTACTTCCCTTGATGAATAATTATCTATGCCGGCAAAGTGTGCATCAACTGCAATTGGTTTATCACTGGCAACAACAGCGCCAGCTTTTATTTTAGTGCCTGCCGGAGCCATATTTTCATCCACCAGCAGCACTTCGCCTTCATTAAGCACAACAGAACTATTGAAATTTCCATCATTATCCCTGTCTATTTGAACAGTGGTGTTATTTTCTGCTGCCCTTATAAACAAAGCGGTGTACCTGAAATCCCTGCTTGATAAATCCTGCCCTACCGGTAATATAAATTGCTTGCCGTATTCAGATGGGAAAGCAGATACGTTAGTTTTCATACATTGTACGGCAATATCATTTGGTTCGCCGCATACTTGTGTAACGGCTACTTGTGTGGTAGAATACATTTTGTCTTTGCCATCATAAAATATAGCAGCCGCAGTCCTTGGTGCCGCCATCGTATTATCGAGCACAATACTTCCGCCAGAAGGTATGATATCGGTTGGGTAGCCGGGCGCTATGCCATTATAAATATCCCCATCGCCCCAAACCTGCGTAGTAGCCTGTGTTGGCGTTGTTATGTTAGCTTCATATCCATCTTCCCATTGGTCCCATATAAGATATGTTCCGGGGTAAGACACTTTTATACTTATAATAGTGCGTATATTATTGCTTGATAAAGCAACGCTTGCAGACCTTCGCAAAGCTATTTGTGCTTCGGTTTCTGCATACGGCATATAATATATTTTTTCTTTAACTGCATCGCCGCACATATCGTACGATACTGGCTTTATAGTAATAAAAACTTTTGCAGTGGCGCACTGTGGCACTAAGAGAGTGTTGTCACAAATTTCGTATGTAAGCGTATCGTTGCCTGTAAAGTTGCCGTTGGGCAGGTAAGTAATTTTATTGTTATCAATAATAATATCGCCGTTTTTGGGCATTACAGTTACTGTCAGTGATGATGCGTCAATGTCGTTATTCGGGTCTGTATCATTGGCCAATACATCAATATCCAGCGGTTCGCCGCCGTTGCCCCATACACTATCCACATTAGCAGTAGGAGGGCAGGCAGTACAACCACCAACCGCTACAGATTTTGAACTGCTTACTGTGTTTTCAGTGCCGTCTTTTGCAGTAGCACTAACAGAAAACGAAGGAATGCCTGAAGGGACGTTCCATTGCACTTCATAAATTCTTGTACAACCTGATGAGGACACCAGCGGTGCAGAAAGGGTAGTTCCCGGTGGCGTTATAGTTACATCCACGCTGCTGATATCGGTTACACCTAATGGGTTGGTAACTGTAACACGGACATACCTTGTAGAACCACCAAGCGCATTGGTCAAAGGGCTGCCCAATGGATAAGCCAAATTATATACAGCTACAGAAGTTATATTGGTATAGGTATTTGTTTGAAGGTCTATTTTAGATGGTTTCGTTTGGCTGTCGTAATCTATCCTGAACGATACACCGGGCTGGCTGGTGGATATATCAAGCGAAATAGCCTGCCCAGAAGCTATAGTAACATCTGCCGCCAATGTGCCTGTAAAAGTTAATAGCCCTGTGCCGCTGTTATAAACGGGATTGGTTAAAGTAATAATATTGGTGGTGCCATACCTTAAGGTGGCTGTAATGTTTGGGTTGGCCGGCATTGTGCCATATACAATGCTGGTATAGGCAGAAACAGTGATGGCGCCAGCTTTTATCCTGAAAGTGGCGCACATGGAAGGCGTTTGTGTAAAAGTTGTTGTTTTTGCAACGGCGCCAAATTTAACAAGGGCTGCGCCGGAATCTACAGATGATGGTGTATTGCTGAAAGTGCCGCCGCTGCTTGACCATGATGTGCCGTCAAACCTGTACCCATTGTTTGAAAGGTTGCCCCTGAATGTATAAGCATATGGGTCGTCACATACAAGCACGCCGCCCTTGCCAATCGGGTTAGGTGTGTTGCCTAAAGTTGTCCATACATTGGTGGCAATATTGTAACGGTAATAGTTATTAGTGCTGCCGCCACGTATTGCATACACATACAACCCGTCAAAGCTGAGAGCGCCGCCTGCATCAACGGCGCCAGGCGTTACAGCCAATGTGCTCCATGTATTTGTTGCAACCGTATATTTCCAGAAAGCGGTAGTTGCGCCGCCTCTCAATGCAAATATATCTGTGCCGTTAGTAGTTAATGCGCCGCCCCAGCCTACTGTTGCCGGTGCTGCCGCCATTGCCGCCCAGGTATTAGATGAAATAGTGTATTTCCAAAAAGTAGTGCTGCCGCCCTGAAAAGCATAAATGGCTCCGTTTACATGTACCAGAGATGCACCAGCCGTAACACCCGCAGGCGCAGCAGATTTTACTGACCATGCATTTGTTGCCGGGTCATACTGCCAAAAGTCCGTCGAGTTGCCTCGCAATGCATATATGTACGTGCCGTTAGTTGCCAAAGAACCCCCCCTTGAAACGGTGGCAGGCGTGGAAGCCATGGAAGCCCAGTTGTTAGATGCAATATCATACCTCCAGAAATCTGTGCGGCTGGCGCCCCTTAAAGCATATAAGTACCTTGATGTTGGCGTAAGCGGTGCCGTTTGTGCAAGTGTTGCATCGTTTGTTGTTACTGGGCTCACCCGGTCAAGCGCCTGCGATGGGTCGCTTAAATAAAACGGCTTGGTAACAGTAGCCTGCCCGTAAGCATTGCCAACATATAAAATGCTGCAAACAGCAAACAGCAATACAGCTTGTATTGCCTTGATGGCCTTTGGTAGACGAATAAAATTTGGCTTCATGTCTTTATCGGTTTTTGCCACCCTGCCAGTTAACCAGTTTTCTCATTAATAGCAGGCAAGGAAATGGATGTATGGTATTTGTTTTTTGCTTCGGAATAGTGCGGCAAATAATACAATGCCGACGGGGCGCAACCAGCCGCTGCGATGTATGCAGGGCCTAATGCATCGTGTAGCACAGGCCTGTTGCAGCTGTGCAAAAGATGGGTTTGTGTTTTACGCATTGTATTGGATATTGCCTGTGCCGGAAAAATTCCAATTACCGGAACTATTGCATAAAACGGTGTTTACCGGTATATTATTGTGGTTAAGACTGATATGAAGCAGATAGCCCATAAAAAACCGCCGCCCCGCTGAAAGCGGGGCGGCGGCAAGTATTTAAAGCTTTTATTATTCAGCAATTACTTTTTCAGTAGCAACTGTTACGCCGTTTACGCTTA
>CAYRRL010000135.1:0-7590 GCA_964426665.1 uncultured Ferruginibacter sp.
AAACAATAAATGCAATTCTTGCAAATGAAAATTTCTTCACAGGGCTACTGTGGCCAATTTTTAACCACCCCAATAAATACAAAACAATACATGCCCCGATAATTATCCACGCAGCCACAAACACTTCCCTTTTTAAAATACCCCATTGCTCCACATTATCTGCATTGGCTAAAAACTTAACAGCTAATGCCAGTTCAACAAAACCTAAAACAACTTTCACATCAGTCATCCAGCCGCCACTTTTGGGCAATGAATGAAGCCAGTTAGGGAACATGGCAAATAAAGCAAAAGGCAAACCCAAGGCTACACCAAAACCAGCAGCGCCAACCGTAAGTGGCCAAGGGCCTTCGTTAGCAACGTTCGCCAGCAATGTTCCAAGCAAAGGGCCTGTACAGGAAAACGAAACAATACATAAAGTGGCAGCCATAAAAAAGATGCCACTGAGATTGCTTAGCCCGGATTTTGAATCAGCACGATTAGCAAAAGATGATGGCAATACAATTTCAAACAAGCCAAAGAATGATAGAGCAAAAAATACAAATACCGCAAAGAAGATAATGTTGAGCCAAACATTCGTGGAGATATTATTGAATATTTCCGGGCTGATGGTTTTGCTGGCTACATGAAATGGAATGGTGATGGCCACATAAATAAAGAAAATAGACAGCCCGTAAAAAACTGCATTGCTGACAGCTTTGCTTCTGGTAGTTGATTTCTTCGTAAAAAAAGTTACCGTAACAGGTATTAATGGAAAAACACATGGGGTGAGCAGCGCTATTAAACCACCAAGCAAACCCAAAAGAAAGATTGATACAAGGCTTTTGCTTTCTGTACCATCATCCCCGCAATTATTCACAGGGTTTTTAATATCAATAGATGCTGTTTTTATTTTGCCTCCGGATGCAACGCCACCCTCTAATGATGCGCTGAATGAGAAAGGTATGTCCTGCAGAAACTCATCTCCTTTATTGTAATTCACCAATAGTTTGCCAAGCAATTGTGCCGGCACTTTATCTTTAAACTGTACCGTTGCTTTCCATTCTGCTTTGCCCTCCGATACATTCAATTCTTTTTCAAAGATGCCAGAATTAATTTTTTTTGTTGCACCTGTTGACACAAAACTTTCAGCAACTATGCTGCTATCAACAAAAACCAATTCCGCAGAAGCGGAACCTCCGAAGTCCTGTGTTGGCGCATAAAGCTGAGTACCGTTTACGCCGGGGGTGGCAAACGTAAGCTCGTATTTTTTTTCAGCGATTTTTTTAGAAGAAACCTGCCATGAAAAGGCTGGTTTAGCAGAAGAATCCTGCGCTGATGCGGAAGAAAGCAGTATCCCGATAGCTATTGTGAAAAAAGAAAAAAAAGAAAAAATGAATTTCATTGAATGAAGTTAGGGACTCAATTGCAGTTTTTTTTAAATAATGCTGCAACCTAATAATTATAGCCAATAGCAAAGACGGGGGAAAGAAAGAAACCTTTCAGGCACTTATATAATTTCCAGCAAAAAAAATCGGGTTTAAAAATAAACCCGTTACCGAAATTTTCTTTAATTCAATGCCACTGTAAAATCAACTTTTTTTGGCGGCAGGCATTTTTTATCGTCGCAGGTTTGGTATTCCACGCTGCCCACTACGTTAGTCTTTACATTTGCTTTCAGTTTCACTACCTGCACAAAGTCAACTTTTCCTGAATACTGGTTAGCCGAAATTTTTAATTTTTCATCTCTATATAATTGCACCTTCCCCACTTCTTTTGTTTTGCCGTCAAATATTGCTAAAGGGTTTTTGTTGAAAATAATTTCTGTTGGCATATTGATGGCATCATCTGGTTGTGTTTGGGAGTATAAGTGCCAGTTGTTTTGAATAGTAGCGGTCAAATGCACCTCATAAGTTTTATCAGCAATTTTTTTAGCTGTATAATTCCATTGAACGGGGTTTAGTATTTGAGCACTGGAGGATGCAGCAAAAAAAGTAAAAACCAACAAGTAATAAATCGTTTTCATTCAATTATAATTTGTACCGGCAAATTTACAAATACAACGCCGGGTGAAATGTAAACTGTATTACAACAGCTGCTTTTAACAATAGTTTAGCTGAAACAGGTGGCAGAAAACTTTTTTGCCATCTTCATTGCCTAAAAGAGGGTTGGTAGCCCTTTCGGGGTGGGGCATCATGCCAAATACATTGCGCTGTTTATTGCAAATGCCGGCAATATTATGTACTGCGCCATTGGGGTTGCCAGCTGCGGTAACATGGCCATTTTCATCGCAATAACGGTAAATGATTTGGCGGTGCATTTCCAGTTCTTCCAAAGTTTTGCCGTCTGCAAAATAACGGCCCTCGCCGTGTGCCACCGGTACTTTCAATGCGGCGCCGCCTTCGGCGGCGCCCTCCTTTATAAATACATTTTTGCAAACAAACTGTTGCTTGTCGTTCCTCAGCAACACGCCCGGCAACAAACCGCTTTCGCACAAAATTTGAAAGCCATTGCAAACGCCTAATACTTTGCCGCCTTTATTGGCAAACTCAATAACGCTTTGCATCATGGGGCTGAATTTGGCAATAGCGCCGCAACGCAGGTAATCGCCAAAACTGAAACCGCCGGGCAACACAATGCAATCATCTGTGGTAAACTGGCTGATGTCTTTGTCCTTATGCCAAAGCTCAATTACTTCCTGGCCCAGGTCATTTCTTAGGGCTTCAATCATATCCCTGTCGCAGTTGCTGCCAGGGAATATTACTACGCCGAATTTCATGATAAACGTTTGTTGATGATAGCAGCAATGCGGAACAAGAGGTTTTTCTTTTCTTTCCAGTAAGAAGAGAAAAACAAAACAAGTTCGCAAAAGTGCTGAAGGAATTTAAATACCGGTTCAAAAATACAACTACGCCATCACTTTTTTACGAAGTAATTAATAGCAATTACAAAAGCTGCCATTAGCCAATGCAGCGCTTTAGGGAACCATTTTACTTCTGGATAAAAAAAAGCAGCACCGGCAGCAGCCGACAGGGGCACGGCACACAATATCCAATACTCAAAGCTATGTGCAGCATTTATGAAAGGAACAAAAAAAGCAATGATAAAATAAAGAAGGGCGAGGCTCCAGCTATTACGGGTTTGCACTAACTGGCGCAAAAAATTTTTCCTGATGAAATAAAAACCCATAAGTGTTGCAAACAATACAATAATGATGGCAGCAAAAGCCCACTGGTTATCATAAAACTTTGGCAGGCTTATGGAGATGCCCGGCAGTTTGTAATCTTTCCACTTGTCTGTCAAAAAAATGTAGCTGAGCAAAAAATACCAGGGTGAAAGTATGCCAATCAATGACACTACCCATTCAGACAATTTGAATGGCCGGATAATAAGCAACCCAAAAATAATTAGTGCCGCAAAAGCTATGGAAGGGAAATAAAAAAAAGTAGCGATGCCAATAACAAGGCCTGTGTTGAAAAGCGTGCCGGGCACATTGCGCACATTATTAAGGGAACTCATTTTAGCCCAAACCCAAATCATCAGCGTGCTTATAATCAGCGGCGCAGACAGCAAATTCCACTCTTTGAACAAAGAAGTAATAAGCAAATAGCTCATAGCAATCAGATAGTTGGGCTTTTGCATGAGTTTTTGCCCATTGGCCAATTGATTAAAAGTAACAGCCTGGGCAAACAACAGAAAGAAGGCGATTGCAGCATATACTGACGGCAATGCAGTGGCTGCTTTATCCAACTGTTGCAACAATAATTTGTATAAAAAGCCGTCGGTTTGCTGCGGCAGCGGCTTTACAGGGTGCAAAAACATAGGCAGCTTAAGCAATACGCCATACACAAGCAGCAAAAAAGTATTAATGGGGTTATTGGCTTTGAAAGTGCCCGTCACGAATGGTTAACATTTTTTGGTTGCTGCAAAAATGAGCAATAAATATTGGGCAGCAAAAATTGTTTGTGCCACAAAGAAAAGCAGCCACAGATTGCACAGATGTACACAGATAAAAAGCAGGCACGAATTGAACGAATAAAAACGAATGAAAAATAACAAGTTACTGAATAAAAATTCGTGTTGATTGGTGTGATTAGTGGCAAAAATCTCGTGGCTGAACTAAAAATTTACTTTGGCAAAGCATATCTGCCCACGGTAAGTACAGGGTATTATTACTTCCCTTGCGCCCACCTGCCTGGCAAATTTGGGCATAAACTCAAAGCCTTTTTCGTAAGTACGCAGGGTTGGGTTGCGCTTTACATTGCCACCAGGCGTTACTATATTGTCTGAAAGCAGCCTGTCCCGTTTTGTAATATCATTGAAAAGAAAATGCAATTCGCCTGAAGTGTTGAATAAACTAAAAGAAAGATAATTATCATTATCATCGTCAGCCTGCTGTTTGTGTATCACATTTGTCCATTCGGGCATTCCGGTTTTTGAAACACTTAGCACCAGTATATTATCGTTGTAATACCGTATGCCCTGCCTGCCAAAACTATTGAATGGCCTGTAATACCCATAATACGAAGGGGAATAATAATAATAATCATAAGGGTTGAAATATGGCGAACCGCCATACAATCCATTATAGCGGCTAAACGTGTTGCCCGTTGTCTGTGTTGTTTGCTCTTCTGCTGTTACAATAAAACCGCCATCCCTTTTTAAAGTAATATTTCTTAAAGAAAAATCATTGAATGCAGATTTGTTGCTGCCGGATGATTTGGCAATGCTTCGTAGTTCGTCATTAAACTGTGTAAAGGCGCCTGCATATGCGCTGTCGCCCTGCACATCATACACATAATTATAAATGCCTTCTATATGGCCGCCCCTGCCACTGTAATACAAAGCGCTGATGGCATATCGCCTGTTCATATTGTCAATCTTCATTATTGCTTCATCAATATACAAGCTGTCGAAAAGCAATTTTTTAATTTTCACGGTATCAGATAGCAACGGCTTTGTTATTATATGAAGTTCTGCCTCTTCGCCCCGGCTATTTTTTTTATACAGCCCTGTAAAAACAAAATTGCCGCTGTTGTCAACAAAAAAATCGCCCAGGGTATGCTTGCGGTCCTCATATTCTATGCTAAACCTGCTTTGCCTTTGCAATTGCAAATCTTTATCGTACGACTTTACCAGGAAATTAGCCATGTCGTCTTTGCGCTGCATTTTAAACACAGCAATATTCTTTTTGTCGTCGCTGAAAATAGCCGAGTAAATCTTATTATCGCCAAGGCTGCTTATTTGTGTGGTATCAAGCTGCATTGGCTCGCTCACTTTTTCCCCATTGGCATCCAGTTTTTGCGCCATGCAGTACAAAATCCCCTTTTTCTGGTATTGATAGATTAGCCAGATGCAATCTGAATAAGCTATGCAATCCACATTAAATGTTTTGCCGGGCAGGTAATCCAGTTCTTTCTGGTTTACCAGGCGCATGCTGTCGTTAAAAAAATTCATGGCATACTTCCAGCGCAGGTTTTTAAAAATAACCGTTTTGCCATTTATTTTGCCAAGTATGTCAAAGTTCATTTCCTGCCCGCTCTCACGGTAAGGGTCGGAGAAAAAAATTTCCTGTGCCCTGCTAAAAAGCGGCAACAAAAACAAAAAACAAAATACCCAAATACGGTTTGCCATATACCTGTCTTTTTTATCCTGATAAATGTAAGGCATTATTAGTTATACGAAAGTTACAAAGCCCAAGATGCCCTGTGGTAGTTTTTTACATGAAAGGAAAACATTTTTTTATATGCAATGTTTACAAATGGGCGGCTGAATTATATTACCTTAACTTTCTTTTCAATTAAAAAAATATGCAGACAGTTTTAATAGCCGGCGGTACAGGCCTTATTGGCAAAGCACTTGCAGAGAGGCTATTGCGGAAAAATTTTCAGGTAATTGTTTTAACAAGAAAAATACCTGCTGCCGGTTTTACACAAGGGCTCCAATACGCATTGTGGAATGTAGAGGAAAAAAAGATAGATGTGGCTGCTGTTCAAAAAGCTGATCATATAGTTCATTTGGCAGGCGCAGGCGTGGTTGATAAAAGGTGGGACAGAGCTTACAAAAAAGAAATACAGGAAAGCCGCACAAACAGCTCTGCCTTACTGATTGAAACATTGCAGCGGCATGAAAACAGAGTTCAAAGCTTTGTCAGTTCGTCTGCCATTGGCTGGTATGGGCCAGATACTAATGAGTCATTGCAGAATGGCTTTGCCGAAACAGCGCTGCCTGATAATAGTTTTCTTGGTGAAACCTGCAAACTGTGGGAGGAAAGCGTGGATGCAGCGGCAACACTGGGCAAGCGTGTGGTGAAATTAAGAACAGGCATTGTATTGAGCAATAAAGGCGGCGCATTAAATGAATTTAAAAAGCCGTTAAGGCTTGGCCTGGCAACAATTTTAGGCAGCGGCAAACAAGTAATAAGCTGGGTGCATATTGACGACTTGTGCCGCATGTATATTGAAGCTATACAAAACCCGGGCATGCACGGCGCTTACAATGCAGTGGCGCCTTCGCCGGTGAGCAATAAAACACTTGTGCTTGAACTGGCCAAAACAATGAGGGGCAAATTTTTTATCCCCGTTTACGCACCATCATTCATGTTGAAACTTATGCTTGGCGAAAGCAGCATTGAAGTGTTGAAAAGCTGTACTGTTAGTTGTGAAAAAATAAAACAGGCGGGCTTTGCTTTTTTGTACCCTTCTATTGAGGCAGCGCTGAAACAGCTTTGCAAAGGATAATTATAAATCCGTTTTTAAAACCCTGTTGCGGCTCCACCAATAAAACAGTGCCAGGTAACATAGCGCCAGGCTTAATACAACCCAAGTATAATTGTGCGGTGTCATCGGTGCATTTTTAGCCATCTCAGTTACGGTATTCTTGGGGAACGTTAATAGCGCATCTGCTGCATTCATTGGCAGGTAGTCGCCCATATTGCCAATATCAAAACCGCTTTCTGCCTTTAAATAATACGACAAGCCTTCCAGCAAAGCAGAAACAAAATTTTCAAACCATAAATACACAAAGAACAAACCAATAGCAAAACCGGTTTTCCTTACCAGCACACCAAACAATAAAGCCACCATATTGTAGGTAAGCGCTTTCATGAAAAAATAAGCAACGCTATCAATATGCTCAAAAGAAATATTGGTGCCTGATGACAAACCAAAAACAAATGCTGTTACAAAAACAAGTACAGTTGAAAGCAGCGCCGCAATAACTGCCAATGCCAGTTTTACATTGAAAAAATCAAGGCGCTTCCAGCCATCTAATATATTTTGCCGGTGCGTACGAAAACTGAATTCGTTTGTTACCAATAATATCAGCAACAAGCCCGGCAGCAAAAGCAAGTAGCCCGAAGCATAGCTGGTAGTTTGCCATGTTTGTGGAAAATCGTAAGGGGATGATGAAGCTATAAGCCCGGTTGGGTCGCTTTTGTCAATCACATTTTTCTTAACTACATGCACTGCATAGTTAGCGCCCACAACACCAAATACAAAAAAAAGGCCCAATACAATAAAAGCGCTGTAGTTTTTTATTTTAAGCCACTCTATTTTTAATAATTGCAACATGCAGGGTTAATTTGTAAGTTCAAAAAATTTGGATTCAAGGCTT
>CAYRRL010000136.1:0-7547 GCA_964426665.1 uncultured Ferruginibacter sp.
TGGTACTGAGCTGCTGGCTCATAATGGAAGCACACATATGCAGCCACACTTGTTTTTTCTTTTGTAAAATGCAGGGCTGCTGCAGTTCAATAATCTTTTTTAATTTTTTGTCTTTGGCGAGGTGTTCCAGGTGTTGCATAAGGGCAATATGCAATTTTATTTGCAATAAAAGGAGGATGGCCTTTTTGAAAGCCCTGTTAATGTATTGGCTCTAAGAATTCCGCCCGCCTTGTAGGCCATTTAAGCATCTGCCCATTCTTTGAAATCACCCACCCTTTCCCGGCTAATGATAATTTCTTCGTCGGCTTTAATGCCCTTTAATAAAAGCTTGAGGCGGTTGTTGAAGTAAGGCTTCACTTGTTCGATGGCTTTTGAATGCACAATCATTTTCCGGTTGATGCGGAAGAAATCCAAAGGGTCAAGCAACGGCTCTAATTTTTCCAATGTAAAATTGATGATAAAACGGTTGCCTTCTTTGTCAACGAGGTACACAATTTTATTGTCAGCAAAAAAATACGCTACTTCATCCGCCTGCAAAAAGAAAGAGCGCTGCCCCACTTTTGCCAGGAAACGGTTTTTATATTTTGTGCTGAAATTTTCTTTCACGGTATCGCTAAGCAAATTATAATTAGCGGCCGCCATGCCGGCTATGCTTTTGTATTTGTTGATGGCCCCGCCAAGCGCCTCGGCCGTTACAGGCTTCAAAATATAATCAATGCTGAAAAGCTGGAAAGCATTCAATGCATACGTGTCAAAAGCCGTGGTGAATATTACGGGCTTCTGTAAATTTATTTTTTTAAAAATTTCAAAGCTGTGGCCATCGCTCAGGTGTATGTCCACAAACAGTAAGTCGGGGTGCGGCTTTGCCTGTAGCCATTGCACCGATTCTTCAATGCTCTCCAGCACAGCAACAATATTAATGGAGGCATCATAGTTTTTTATGAGCGACTGCAGCCTTTCTGCTGCCAGTGTTTCGTCTTCAATAATTACTACGTCCATAAGCCAAGCGTCAGTTCATATTAATCAATGGGAGTGCTACGGTAAAATTGTTTTCATTGCTGTCAATAGCTACATGGCGGTTGCTCACCAGCCTGTAGCGCTTAATAATATTTTGCAACCCAATGCCCGTGGAATTTTCAACGGTTTGCTTTTGCTGCAGGTTGTTGCTTACCACGATCGTATTGTTGCCGTTGGTATGCACATCTATCAAAAGTGGTTTGTTTTTGCTTACCACATTGTGCTTAATGGCGTTTTCTATCAGCATTTGAAGGCTGGCTGGTATAATCAATTTGTCAAGCTGGCTTTCATCAATATTTATTTTTATCTGCAGCCCTTCGTTAAACCTTTTTTCCAATAAAAAAATATATGGTTTTATAAAATCAAGCTCAGTTTTCAACTCTACTAACTCTTTGTCGTGATTGCTCAATATATACCTGTAAACTTTTGAAAACTCTTCGATAAAACGGTTGGCTTCTTTGTTGTCTTTCATTATCAGCGCTGCCAGTACATTCAGGTTGTTGAAAAGGAAATGCGGGTTCACCTGGCTTTTTATCAGTTGCAGCTCTGCCTGTGCCGTAATGCTTTTCAACTGCTCTGCTTCAAGCGCCGTTGTTTTATATTCTTTAAAATAAAAAAAGATGGCATTAATCAGGTGGTATAACAAATTCACCAGCCAGCAATATGTAATATTAAGCTTAAGCGGAATGATATTTTCTTTTAAAGAATAGGGGTGCATTATCATGCCCACTATTAGAACAGTAATAATAGTAATAGTGGTGGCGCTGATGCTGCCTGCGATAAAAAACGCAACCTTGTATTTTATTTTGCTTTTTTCGAGTGGGAACAGTTTCCTTACAACAGGCTCTGCCAGCCTGTTTATTTCAAGTACCAAAAAAGTAATAGCCAGTATGGTCGCAAGGGCATAGTACCAGTCAATCTGGATATTAAAGTAATGGTACAAGTTGCAAAACTGCGTATTGCCATAAGTATAAACCGACAGCAGCAGCGCAAACCAATATCTGTATCGGTGGGTAAACATAGTTGGGATTTTTACAAAAGCATCAACGGTTACTTAATCATTTTGTTCACCGTTGATGCCGTATATATTATAGTTTTCACAGGGAGCCCTGTTTATGGGATCAAAACCTGGTCTATCACATGCACTGCGCCATTAGTTGCCATAATATTGGTAGCAATAATATTTGACGCAGTAGCATTGGATGTGCCTTTAATAGTTGCGCCAGTGCCTGATACTGCAATTGTAGTATTGCCGCCGGCAAACATAGCGAGGTTGCCGTTAGCAAGGTCAGATGAAAAGGCACGGCCTGCTTTTACATGATAGGAAAGCACTGCCTGTAAAGTTGCAATAGGGATTGCATCAATGTTGCTCAAGCTCAAGGCGCTAAGCAAATCCCTGAATGCTTTGTTGGTAGGAGCAAATACTGTAAGCACATTTGAATTGAGAAGGCTGATAAGGCCAGGTGAAGCTGCTTCTGCCCTCACAATAGCTTTTACTAACGAATCAAGCCCATTGTCCCCGCCAAGGTTTGCCTGTGCTGTGGCTACCATATTGCCAGATGGGGGCAATAACACTTTTTCAATAACATGGATTACGCCATTATCAGCGCCAACATCTGCTGTCTTTACCTTTATCCCATTGATGTAAACACCTGTCGGATTTTTTGTAACAAATATTGAATCTGCAGGTGAATTCGCTGTTGTAACTTTTGCATTTGGGCCGGCGGGCACATCTGCTGCCATTACCTTAGCGGCAAGGGTATGGTACAGCAATATTTTTTTAAGATCCGCTTCCGTCAGGCTGTTAAGCGATGTTATTCCAGATGCAGTAAATGCTGCATTGTCAGGAGCAAAAACAGTGAACGGGCCTGTGCCTTTTAATGTAGCATCTAATTTGGCCTTTAGTACTGCTGCTTCTAATGTAGAAAAGTCGGCACCTGCTACTACTTTGCCTGTGATAGTGTTGTCAACTGCTGGTACTGGTGCCGGGTCGTCTTTTTTGCAAGAAGTACCTGTAAAGACTAGCCCGCCAATTGCGGCTGCCATCATGATGTTTTTAATACCTGTTTTCATCGTAAAAAGTTTTATGTGATTTGATACAGTATTAACAGCTTTTATGGGCGCAGGGCAAGCCCGTATGGAGTGAACTGTTGTAAAAAGGGTGCAGCCTGTTTTTTTTGCAGCCTGTTTTGTTTAATTATTAAAGCTGTATAATTAAACATTATTCTTTTTTGCAGTAGCCGCACATCAAAATATTTTACCACTGGCCAAATAGCAAAAGAATTTTCCTGGCAGCCTTTTTTTGATGAAACCCTTTGCTGTATTGAGTTTTGCCCAAAAACAGGTTCTATCTTACAGCCAGCTACTAAAAAATAAATGGTATTATGTGTTGCATAGTACCAAATAATCTCCTATGTTTGTGTTGTCAAAGAGAAACAAATAAAAAACTATAAGCCATGAAAGTATTATTAAACAAAAACAATCACCACGCAAGCCAGGGCTTGCAAATGCTGCCGGTACTGGCAAGCGAAGGCAACAGTGTTGCTAACAACAGCAGCCGCCACAGAATTTTCAGCACCGCCGATTTATGGAACATCCAGCGGCAAACAAAATACAGGGCATTAAGAAGGTTTATTTAAGCCACTGTTTTTTGCAAAAAAGTATAGCCATGAATTTTTTAAAAAATTATTAAGCCATGAACATTGAGAACACAGCCAGCCAGATGCGTAAAGGGGTGCTTGAATTTTGTATCCTTTCGGTGATAAAGCAGGGCGAAGCGTACCCTTCGGACATTATCGAAAAAATGAAAGCGGCCAACCTGAATATTTTTGAAGGGACGCTTTACCCTTTGCTCACCAGGCTTAAGAATGCAGAATTCCTTACTTACCGCTGGATAGAAAGCAACAGCGGGCCGCCACGCAAGTATTTTTCGCTTACGGAAAAAGGGGCAGCGTTTTATGCAGAGCTTGAAACCACCTGGAATGAACTGGCCAATGCGGTAAAAGCTATTACAGAACAACAACATTCAGATAACAACTTCAACATCCCACAATAAAAGTATAGCCATGATTTTTTAGTGGGGCAAACCAACTAACGAAACACATTTATAACACAAAGCCATGAAACAAGTAATAAATATCAACTTCCACGGCCAGGTAGTGCCAATAGAAGTGTCTGCTTTTGACTTGCTTAAAAACTATACTGACTCGCTGGCAAGGTTTTTTGCAAACGAAGAAGGCAAAGACGAAATTATCAACGACATAGAGAGCCGCATTGGCGAACTGTTCCAGGAGCGTTTAAAAAAAGGCGCCACCTGCATTACAGACGACGATGTGAATGCCATTATTAAAAGCATGGGCCGCCCCGAAGAGTTTGACGGCGATGAAGAAAAAACAGCTTCTTCGCTGGGCGCAGGCGAAAAAACAGCTTCATCAACCAGCACACAAAATGCCAATGCAGAGCCAAGGCGCTTGTACAGGGACGAAAACAATAAAATTATTGGCGGTGTATGCGGTGGCCTGGCAAGGTATTTTGGCACCGACCCGATAGTAATAAGGATATTGTTTGTAATTATCTCTTTGCTTTTTGGCACTGGCGTGCTGGCGTACTTTATAATATGGATTGCAGTGCCCAGCAGCGCTTCTAAAGAAATAGGCGGCGTGCGCAAAAAACTGTTCCGTGACCCTGATGATAAAATCATTGGCGGCGTGGGCAGCGGTTTGGGCAATTATTTTGGCATCAACCCATGGATACCAAGGGCCATTTTCCTGATTCCGTTTTTATCTTTTGTATTCAGGTGGCACGATTGGGGCGTATTTGATTTCCCTTCTTTCATCAGCCTTTCATTCAGCCCTGGCTCCCTTATAGTATATATTATACTGTGGCTGGTGATGCCCGAAGCCGGCACTACAGCCGAAAAGCTGGAGATGAAGGGAGAAAAAGTGGACATGAACTCAATCAAAAATTCTGTAATGGAAGAAATGAAAGGCGTGCAGCAGCGTGCAGAAAAATTTGCCAAAGAAGCATCTGCCGTAGCAACAGATAAAGGCCAGCAACTCGGCGCTGAAATGAAAAGCGTTGCTAAAAAGGGCGGCCGCTCTTTGGGGGATGTAATAGTATTTATTCTTAAAGCGTTTGCATATTTCGTTATCGGCAGCGTGCTGTTTGCTTTGGTAATTGCTTTGTTTGCCATTGCCATTGCAGCTATTGGGCTTTTCCCTTTAAAAGATTTTATCCTGGATAATGATGGCTGGCATAATACGCTGGCATGGGGCACATTGGTTTTCTTTATTGCTGTGCCGGTAATCGGGGTTATCACCTGGATTATACGCCGCCTTGCTAAAATGAAGAGGAACAGTAAATTGCTTACTGCGTCATTTGTTGGCCTTTGGATACTTGGCTGGGTATGCTTTACTGGTTTGGTGGCATCTATTGCCAAAGAATTCAAGAGCGTAAATATTGCAAATGAAGAAGAGGTTGCTCTTGTAAACCCAACAGTTAATAAACTGGAATTGGCGAACAGCGAAAGAAGCTCAAGGGATGGCTATAAGTATAAAATTTTCCGCATAGAGCCCTTTGAAGGGCTGGATGAAGACACAGCTTATGTAAGGAACATTGAAATAAAAATCAAAAAAGCAACCAATGACAGCTTCAGGGTTACTATGATGAAAATGGCGAATGGGCGCAACAAAGCAATTGCCGGCAGCCATGCCAATAAAATACAATACAGCGCTGTGCAAAAAGACTCACTGCTGGTGTTTGACAAAGGCATTGCAATAAATAAAACAGACAAATTCCGCAACCAGCGTGTAATAATAACAGTATATGTGCCTGTGGGCAAACAAATACGGATTGACAGGAACTTAAGCTGGGGCCCACATGTGCACGTAAGCGGCCCATGGTACGATGACGATTGGTATTATGATAACGATGATGAAGAAAGGGACTGGGATACCAACAGGGATTATATCATGAAAGCAGACGGGCTGTACACTCTGGAAGGCAGGCCGGTTGACAGGAGCAAACACCAGCAGGAGGAAGACGAAAATGATAATGGTGGAGAAAATAGTAAGCAAATAAACGGCACTGGCGATTCTTACCGATATGACAGCAAGCCATCAGAAAAGATTGATTCGTTACAGCAAAAATTGAACATTGAAAAAAAGAAAGCAGCCGACTCAATAAAAAAAGCAATAGAAGATTCGCAAAAAGAATTGGAAAAACTGGAAGCAAAAAAGCAAACTGCGATGGTTGGCGATAGTTCGCCTTCAATAGTAGCAAGCTACCCAATGCCTTTGTTGATACACTTTTAGCATAAATCGTTTCAGTAGTTGAGTTGAAGTGAAACAAAAGAAGCCCTTGCTTTTTAGCAGGGGTTTCGTGTTTTTGTCAAGCAAAGGCGCAGGGAATGCAGGGTTTGTTTGTACGCAGAATTACACTTCACTGCAATTTTGATCATTGCCTTTTTGCTTCCTTGCAATCTTGTCCCCCTGTTTTCCTTAGCTTTGCCGCATTCGTTTCAAAAACTAATTATTGCCCCGTATGAAGAATACCCCCTTTACAGAAAAACATATCGCTCTCGGTGCTAAAATGGCTGAATTTGCAGGCTATAATATGCCTATAAGCTATAGCGGCATAAACGATGAGCATGCTACTGTACGCAGCAACGCCGGCGTATTTGATGTGAGCCACATGGGCGAATTTATTTTGAAAGGCGAAAATGCACTGGATTTAATACAGCGTGTTACCAGCAACGATGCTTCAAAACTTACGGAGGGAAAAGCACAATACAGTTGCCTGCCAAACAATGATGGCGGTATTGTGGATGATTTGCTGGTGTACTGCATTGAAGAAAATAAAGTGTACATGCTGGTGGTAAATGCAAGCAATATTGAAAAGGACTGGGCATGGATAAGCAAGCATAATGAAAAAAATGTTGAGATGCACAACATTAGCGGCAAAACTTGTTTGCTGGCAATACAGGGCCCTAATGCAACAAAGATTTTACAACCGCTGACTGAAATGGATATTTTGAATTTGAAATACTACACGTTTGTAAAAGGGGTATTTGCAGGCGTTGAAAATGTTTTAATAAGCGCAACAGGCTATACTGGCGCAGGCGGCGTAGAAATTTATTTTGAAGACAAGGATGATAATGCCAATAAGATATGGGATGCCATATTTGATGCAGGAAAGGCAGCCGGCATAAAACCCATTGGCCTGGGCGCAAGGGACACATTGAGGTTAGAAATGGGTTTCTGCTTATATGGCAATGATATAGATGATACAACTTCGCCATTGGAAGCCGGGCTTGGGTGGATAACTAAATTCACGAAAAGCTTTACTAACAGGGCTTATTTTGAAAAGCAAAAAGAAAAAGGGCCTGCAAAAAAACTGGTTGGTTTTGAAATGCAGGAAAAAGGCATTGCCCGACATGGTTATGAAATAAAAGATTTTTCGGGAACGCCAATTGGAAAAGTTACTTCCGGCACTATGTCGCCTTCGCTGGGAAAAGCTATTGGCATGGGCTA